>NZ_JASJSU010000029.1:22684-48685 GCF_030237045.1 Stenotrophomonas maltophilia group sp. Smal17 | reverse complement strand
GTCGAGCAAGCTCGACTCTACGACACGGACGCGACCATGGCAGACCCCTACAACAGCGGCATCCCCTCCCCTCCGGCGCTGCGCTTCGACGATTCGCTGGTCACCACCGCCTTCGAGCTGCCCGGCCACCGCGTGGCGCGCAACCTGGGCGTGGTGCGTGGCATCACCGTGCGCTCGCGCTCGATCGTCGGCAACTTCCTGGGCGGCATCCAGACCCTGTTCGGCGGCAACATCACCATCTACACCGAACTGTGCGAACAGGCCCGCGAGGAAACCTACCGCGACATGGTCAAGCACGCGCGGCAGCTGGGTGCCAATGCGATCATCGGCATGCGCTACGACGCCACCGACGTGATGACCGGGCTGACCGAGGTGCTGTGCTATGGCACAGCGGTGGTGGTGGAACCGTTGCGGTAACCTGGTCGTAGAGTCGAGCTTGCTCGACTGTTCCTGGATGACAAGCAGTCGAGCAAGCTCGACTCTACAGCGGCACCTCCGGCACCTCGACCTGCTGCACCGGCAGGGTCACCATCATCACCGTGGGGTCGTCCGGGTCGAGTTTCGTCTTGAAACCGAGGCTCTGGCACATCGCCAGCATGGTGCTGTTCTCGCGCAGCACCTGGCCCTCGACCACATCCAGGCCCAGCCACTTGGCGTACTCGATCATGATCGCCATCAACCGCCAGCCGATGCCGTGGCCCTTCAGGTCCGACCGGATCAGGATGCCGTACTCGCCACGGTGGTAATCGGCGTCGGCGTGCAGGCGCACCGCGCCGAGCATTTCGCCGCTGCGCGGTTCAATCGCCACCAGTGCGATCGAGCGCGCGTAGTCGAGCTGGGTCAGGCGCGCGATGAATTCGTGGCTGAAGTGCTTCACCGACTGGAAGAAGCGCAGGCGCAGGTCCTCGTCGCTGACACGGGCGAAGAACGCGCGGAACAGCGCGTCGTCTTCCGGCCGCACCGGCCGTACAAAGGCGCGGCCGCCGTCGGACAGTTCGATGGTGCGCTCCCACTCTTTCGGATACGGGAACACCGAGAAACGGGGATGGCCGCGGCCCTTGTGCAGGATGCGCGAGGGCGCAATGGCGATGCGTGCGTCGAGGGCGAGGATGCCCTTGCCATCGACCAGCAGTGGATTGATGTCCAGCGTGCGCACTTCGGGAATGTCGGCGGCCAGCTGGGCCAGCTTCACCAATGCCAGCGCCAGTGCACGCTCGTCGGCGGCCGGCACGTCACCGTAGGCCTTGAGGATGCGCGAGGCACGGGTCTGGCCGATCAGTTCGTGGGCCAGGCGCAGGTCCAGCGGCGGCAGTGCCAGTGCCTTGTCGTTGATCACTTCAACCGCGGTACCGCCACGGCCGACCACGATCACCGGGCCGAACGTGGCATCGTCGGCGATGCCGACGATCAGCTCGCGCGCTTTCGGGCGGACGATGGTCGGCTGTACCAGCAGGCCATCGATGCGTGCGTCCGGCCGCAGCTGGCGGGCCCGCGACAGGATCGCATTGGCCGCGCTCTGCACCGCCGGCAGCGTGCCCAGGTTGAGGCGCACGCCATCCACTTCCGACTTGTGCGGAATGTCCGGCGACAGGATCTTCAACGCCACGCTGGCGCCGCGCTCCAGCAGCGGTTGCGCCAGGTCCATCGCCTCATGCGCATCGCGCGCGTGCATCACCGGCGCGGACGGAATGCCATAGGCCTTGAGCAGTTCGTGGGTGGCCAGCGGGTCCAGCCACTGCTGCCCGTTGGCCAGCGCGGCATCGACCAGCGCGCGCGCAGCCCCCGCATCGACATTGAAATCCTGTGGCAGGCTGGGCGGCGTTTCCATCAGCGCGTTCTGCGCTTCGCGGTAACGCACCAGATGCTGGAAGCCACGCACGGCTTCGGCCTCGGTCGGATAGGTCGGCACCCGCGCCGCGTTGAGCGTGGCGGTGGCCTGGTCATCGTTGCCCAGCCACACCGCGAACACCGGCTTGTCGCGGTGGTGGCGCGGGCGCAGGCCGAGCGTGCGGGTCAGCGCCTGCGCTGCATCGGCGGACGAGGTGAACGCGGTCGGCACGTTGACCACCATCACCGCGTCGTTCTCGCTGTCGGCCAGCAGCGCTTCGATGGCCGAGGCGTAGCGGTCACCGTCGGCATCGACCACGATGTCGACCGGATTGCTGCGCGACCAGCCCTGCGGCAGCACCGCGTCGAGCTTTTCGATGGTGCTGTCGGACAGGTTGGCCAGCGTGCCCCGCAGTGCGATCAGCTGGTCCACCGCGAGGCGGCCGACACCGCCGCCGTTGCTGAGGATGGCCAGGCGGCGGCCGGGGAAGGTGCCCAGCCGGCCCAGCGACTCGGCGGCGGTGAACAGTTCGTCCAGCGCCCCCACGCGCAGCAGGCCGGCGCGGTTGAACGCCGCGCCGTAGACATCATCGGCGCGCGCGAGCGCCTGCACGTGGGTATCGCGGCTGCCCGGCTGCACGCGTTCGGCGCGGCCCGACTTCACCACCACCACCGGCTTGGCACGCGCGGCAGCACGCGCGGCCGACATGAACTTGCGCGCGTCCTTGATCTGCTCGACATAGAGCAGGATGGCGCGAGTGCGGTAGTCGGTGGCGAAGTAATCGAGCAGATCGCCGAAGTCGACATCCATCGTGTCGCCCAGCGAGACCACGGCAGAGAATCCGACCGAGCGCGCCACGCCCCATTCCACCAGTGCGGCGGCAATGGCCGAGGATTCGGAGATCAGCGCGAGGTCGCCGGCCTGCGGGAAATGCGCGGCGATGCTGGCGTTGAGCCGTGCATGCGGCGCGATCACGCCCAGGCAGTGCGGGCCAAGGATGCGCAGGCCATGCGTGCGCGCCACCGCCTCCACCTGCGCCGACAGCGAGCCGGGGCCTTCGCCCAGGTGCGCGGTGAGGATGATCGCCGCCTGCACGCCACGTTCGGCCGCGGTGCGCACCACCTGCGGCACGATCGTCGCCGGCGCGGTGATCACCACCAGGTCAGGCACCCAGTCCAGATCCTTCAGCCGTTTGACCGTGCGGATGCCATCGATCTCGGCATGCCGCGGGTTGATCCAGGCCACCTTGCCAGGGAAGCCAGTGCCACGCAGGTTGCGCATCACCGCACGGCCGGCCGAGCGCTCGCGCGGGCTGCCACCGATCACCGCGACCGACTGCGGGCGGAACACAGACTGCAGATGGTAGGTACTCATACGCCTACGGTACCCAAAAAGGGGACGGAGGGGATTAAGTCGTTTGTGGCACAAACGACTTAATCCCCTCCGTCCCCTTTTTGCTCTGCGTGCCGACCAAGGTCGGCACCTACCGCAGCGCGGGGTTCCGGCTTACAGCAGCGTGCCGTGCAGGATCATCGCGGCGATGCTGAAATAGATCACCAGGCCGGTGACATCCACCAGCGTGGCCACGAACGGGGCCGAGGCGCTGGCCGGGTCGAAGCCGAGGCGCTTCAGGATGAACGGCAGCATCGAGCCGGACAGCGAGCCGAAGGTGACGATGCCGACCAGCGCCGCACCGATGGTGATCGCCAGCAGGATCCAGTGCTCGCCGTAGTCGTGCAGGCCACCCAGCTGCCAGATCACGATGCGCACGATGGCCAGGCAGCCGAGGATGGCGCCGAGCACCATGCCGGTCGGGATCTCGCGCAGGGCCACCTTCCACCAGTCGCGAAGGCGCAGTTCGCGCAGCGCCAGGCTGCGGATCAGCAGCGAGGTGGCCTGCGAACCGGAGTTGCCACCCGAACTCATGATCAATGGAATGAACAGGGTCAGCACCACCGCGCGCGCCAGTTCGTCCTCGTAGTGCTGCATGGCGCTGGCGGTCAGCATCTCGCCCAGGAACAGCACGCTCAGCCAACCAGCACGCTTGCGCAGCATCTCAAGGAAGCCGATCTGCATGTACGGCTTGTCCAGCGCTTCCATGCCGCCGAACTTGTGCGCATCCTCGGTGGATTCCTCGATCAGCGCATCCAGCACGTCATCGACGGTGACGATGCCGAGCATCTGCTGCTGCGCATCAACCACCGGAATCGCCAGCAGATCGTGGCGACGGATCAACCGCGCCACTTCCTCCTGGTCCATCAGCGCGTCCACGGTCACCGGCGGGTTGACCTGGGCCACGTCCAGGATCGATTCCTCCGGCAACCCGGTGATCAGCCGGCGCATGGTCACCACCTGCTGGAGGTGCTGGCTGGCCGGGTCCAGCACGTAGATCGCGTACACCGTTTCGCGGGTGCGCTCGACCTGGCGGATGTGCTGCAGGGTCTGCGCCACGGTCCAGCTGGCGGGCACCGCCACGTACTCGGTGGTCATCAGCGCGCCGGCGGTGTTGGGCGGGTAGCTCAGCAGCTTCTGGATGGCCTGGCGGGCATCGGTGCCCAGCAGCGGGATCAACCGCGCGCGCTCGTCCTCGTCCAGCTCGTGCACGATGTCGGTGGCGCGGTCATCGGCCATCAGCCCGAGCAGGGCGGCGGCGCGCGCCGGCGGCAACGCGGCCACCAGCTCACCGCTGCGGTGCAGCTCCGGCGCTTCGAGCATCTTCACTGCACGCGGCAACGGCAGCGCCGCCAGCGTGTCCGCGGCGCGCGTCAGCTCCAGCGTATTGAGGAACTCCACCGCGTCGGCGGTGTTGTAGTTCGCCAGGGGTGCGGCCAGGGCAGCAGCATCGGCCCCTGCGCGCAGCAATTGCTTCTGGTTCATCGGTTCTGCCTTGTGGGGGTGCGACCTCGCGCAACGCCAACGCAGGCAAACCGTCCCGATGTCAGGCGGTGGCCATCGCTGGCGTCGAACGAGGTCGACTTCTACTGTCGCTGGACATGGGTTGGGGACTCCGGGATGCGTGTGCCGGCGGACGCGCCGCCAGCGGCGGGGAGTCTGGACCTGCCGGGCAGGCAGGTCAACCCGGGGCCAGCCGGCAGCGTTGCCCGCACGCGTGTCCTCGTGCGTACACGCACCGGCGCGCATAATGTGGCAGTGGCGTTCGCCATGCTTTCCCTCCTCCGAACGGACGCGCGGCCGGTTCCCCCGATGACCAGGTACTCCCATGCATAGCGGTGGTCTGGAACTGGCGCTGGTGCTGTTGCTGGCGGCGGTCATCGCCGTGCCGGTGTTCAAGAAGTTCGGCTTCGGCGCGGTGCTGGGCTACCTGGCGGCCGGCGTGGTGCTGGGCCCGGACGGGCTGGGCTTCGTGCAGGACGCCGACCGCATCCTCGGCGCCGCCGAGATCGGTGTGGTGATGCTGCTGTTCGTGATCGGCCTGGAACTGTCGCCGGCACGCCTGAAGGTGATGCGGCGCTCGGTGTTCGGTGCCGGTGCGGCGCAGGTGGCGCTGTCCGGGCTGGTGCTGGGCGGCCTGTTGCTGCTCGACCATTTCCAGTGGAAAAGCGCGCTGGTGGTGGGTGTGGCGCTGGCGCTGTCGTCCACCGCGGTGGGCCTGCAGCTGCTGTCCGAGCACAAGGCGATCAACAGCGACCATGGCCGGCTGGGCTTTGCGATCCTGCTGTTCCAGGATCTGATCGCGATCCCATTGCTGGCGGCCATTCCGCTGCTGGGCGGGGTCAAGAACGAGACGCTGCGCTGGGAGGACGCGGCCGTGGCGCTGGGCGCGCTGGCGGTGGTGATCCTGTGCGGGCGGCCGGTGCTGCGCAGGGTGTTCAGCATCATTGCGCGCACCCGCAGCCCGGAAGTGTTCACCGCCACCGCCCTGCTGGTGGTGCTGGGCACCGCCTGGTTCATGCAGGAAGCCGGCCTCAGCCCCAGCCTGGGTGCATTCCTGGCCGGCGTGCTGTTGTCCGACTCGGAATTCCGGCACGAACTGGAAGCACAGATCGAGCCGTTCAAGGGGCTGCTGCTGGGCCTGTTCTTCATTGCGGTGGGCATGGGCATCGACCTCGACCGCATCGCGTCCGAGCCGTGGCTGATCGCCGCCGGCGTCGGCATCCTGCTGGTGGTCAAGTTCGGTCTGCTGTACGTGATCGGGCGTATTGCAAAGCTCAGTTCGCGGCAGTCGCTATTGCTGGGCAGCGTGTTGTGGCTGGGCGGTGAATTCGCCTTCGTGGTGTTCAACGAAGCGCAGCGCGCGCACCTGCTGGGCAACGCCAACCATGACCGGCTGGTGGCCATCGTCGGCCTGTCGATGGCGATCACGCCGCTGCTGATGATCGCGCTGCTCAGGCTGCTCGGCCAGGAAAAGGCCGCACCGCGCCAGGCCGCCGAGGCTGACAAGGTGGCACCGGACAACCGGCCGAAGGTGCTGATCGCCGGCATGGGCCGCTTCGGCCAGGTGATCGCGCGCCTGCTGACCGCGCAGAAGGTGCCGTTCGTGGCGCTGGAGGCGAACCCGGACACCGTGGCCGACCTGCGCCGCTTCGGCAACCAGCTGTACTACGGCGACCCGACCCGGCCCGAAATGCTGCGCGCGGCCGGTGGCGAGCACATCGATGTGTTCGTGATCACCGTGGATGACCCGGAGACCAACCTGCGCGCGGTGCGCATGGTGCGCCGGCTGTACCCGGATGCGACGGTGCTGGCGCGAGCGCGCAACCGCCAGCATGCGTGGCGGCTGATGGACATGTCGGCCGAGCCGTTCCGCGAAGTGTTCGGCACCAGCCTGGAGATGAGCGGGCGTGTGCTGACCGCGCTGGGTATTGCGGCGAACGTGGCCGAGCGCCATGTGCAGCGCTTCCGCGAACATGACGAACAGCTGCTGCGCGACCAGTACCTGGTCTACGACGACGAGGCCGCGGTGATCCAGACCTCGCGCGATGCGCGCAACGACCTGATGCACCTGTTCGAGGCCGACGCGGAAAGCGACGACACGTAGGCGTGCCGACCTACGGTCGGCACCCACCCGATGGTTGGCGAACCCGGTCGTGCCGCCCGCTGGGATCAGCCGTTGTCGCGCAGGAACCGGGCCATCGAGGAAACACCCGGCACGCGCGGCTCGAACTCACCGGCCACGTCGATGAAGCCGCGCATCACCGCGATCTCGCGTGGGCTGCGGTTGAGGCTGTCGCGCACTTCCGGATCGGCACCGGCACGCAGCAGGCGCTGCACCAGCAGCGGCAAACCGTGCAGGGCGGCCAGGTGCAGCGGGCCGAAACCGCGCGGGTCACGCACGTCCAGGCTCACGTCCTCGTCCAGCAGGCGCTCCACCGCGGCCATCACCACCTGCTCGTCGCAGGCGGTACCCGGCTCGGCGCGTGCGCCCAGCAGCAGCAGCAGCGGCGTGACCGAACCGGCAGCAGCCTGGTCCGGCTCGGCACCGGCCAGCAGCAGGGTGTCGAGCAGGGCCAGCAGGCGCGAGCGGTCACGGGCACTGAAGCCATACAGCGCGGCACAGTGCAGCGGACCCAGCTGCTGCGCGTCACCGGCATGTACATCGGCGCCGGCGGTCAGCAGGCGCGCGACGATGTCCGGCAGGCCCAGCGCGGACGCCAGCATCAGCACGGTCACACCGCCCGGCAGGCGATGTTCCAGCTTGGCACCGGCATCGAGCAGGGCCGAGACGATATCGACCTGGCGCATGCTGACCGCCGCCGACAACGGCGTGGCACCACTGGCCGCCGCGTGCTGCGGATCAGCGCCACGCGCCAGCAGCAGATCGGTCACTGCCAGATGGCCGCCACCGGCCGCACGCAGCAGCGCGGTGCAGCCCTGTGCATCGACCGCGTCGACCGCAAATCCCAGATCGATCAGGCGGCGTACCGCATCGACGTCGCCGGCCATCGCGGCGGCCGGCAGATCGGCCTCGCGCAGGGTGCGTCGCGGCAACGGCCACACCCGCCAGTCCAGCCAGTCGGCCAGGTCACGGCGTCCAATCGACAGCGCCACGCCCAGCGGCGTCTGGCCATCAGCGGCGCGTGCTTCCGGCGAGGCGCCGTGCTGCACCAGCAGCTTCAATGCACCTTCGCGAGCCAGCGCGGTGGCCAGATGCAAGGCGGTCATGCCGTGGCTGTCGCGCGCTTCGCGATCGACGCCAGCCTTCAGCAGGGCCTGCTGCAGGCGCAGCCAACCCAGGCGTACCGCCAGCGACAGCGGCGGATCGCCGGCCGGCGAGGCCGCAAACGGATCGGCGCCACGCTCCAGCAATTCCAGCGCCAGCTGTTCCAGCCCTCGGGCGGCCTGGTCGTGCTGGGCGCAGGCGGCGAGGAAGCGCGCAAGGCCACCGCGCCCGGCCGGCGACAGGCCACGCTGCAGCATCACCTGCAGTGCCGGCACCGCATCGATGCCGCGCGACAGCAGCGCGAACATCGGCGTGTCGGCGCAGGCGTCACGCACATAGGGATCGGCGCCGTGGCCCAGCAGCCAGTCGACCGCACGCGGCTCCAGCGCCAGCTCAGGATCGAGCAGCAGGCCACCCAGTTCTTCCGGCTGGCACAGCCTGGCCAGCGCGGCCATGCCTTCGGTGTTGCCGAAGCCCAGCGCTTCACGCAGCAGGGTCAGCGGCGGACGGTCCGGCAGCAGGCCGCTGGCCATGGCCGCTTCGCCGCGCTCGGCCAGCCCATCACTGACGGCGGCCGGCAACGGATAGGACGGGTCCAGCAGGGCCACGATCGCCCAGCGACCCGCTTCGGCGGCGTAGTCCACCGCGCGGCGACCGACCGGATCGGCGGCATCGGCGGCGATGCCCAGCTCGACCAGGCGCTTGATCAGCAGCGGCGAGACATCCTCGGCCATCACCGCCAGCTGCACTGCGTTGCGGCCTTCGCCGTCCACGGCGACCAGGTCGGGTTTGTGCGGCAGCAGGTGCTCGATCACCGCAGCGCGACCGGCACGGGCCGCTTCCAGCCACGGCGTACGGCCCAGCGCATCGCGCGCTTCCAGGTTGGCGCCGGCACCGAGCAGCACGCCGATGATCTCGACGTGGCCCGCCAATGCGGCCTCGTGCAGCGCGCTGCGGCGCTGGCGATCACGCGCGTCGGCGCGTGCCTTGTGCTTGAGCAGCAGCTGCACGCCGGCCGGATCGTCGTCTTCGGTGGCGGCGGCGGCCAGCAGCACCGGAGTGCCTTCGGCCGGCTCGCTGCGGGCACCGCGTTCGAGCAGGAAACGCGCCAGGCGCCAGTTGCCGACCTGGCAGGCCACCGCCAGCGGTGACCAGCCATCACTGTTCAGCGCATCGACTTCGGCCGCGGCATCGCGCAGCAGCGCCGCCACGCCCGGGTCGGAACTGCGCGCGGCATGATGCAGCGGCGTGTTGCCGTCGCTGTCGGTGGCGCGCGAATCGGCACCGTTGGCGAGCAGGGTCATCACCGCTTCGGGGCGGCCATGCCAGCTGTCACGGGTCGCCGCCAGCAGCGGGGTCATGCCGCGGTGCGGCGCGTTCACGTCAACACCGCGGGCGATCAGCTCGCGCAGCAGGCGCAGGTCTGGCAGCACCGCGGCCAGTACCGCCAGGCTGCGCTGGTCGCGCCAGTTCGGGTCCGGCAATGCATAGGGATCGGCACCGGCCTGCAGCAGCTGCAGGCCGCGGTCGATGCGGCCATGGCGGGCGGCTTCGTACAGGGCCGGGGTCAGTTCCTGCGGCGCCATCGCCTCCAGCGGCGCAGTCTCGGCCGCGGCGGCGAACATCGGTTCGTGTTCGTGGCTGGTCGCGTTCAACGCGCCGGTACGCAACGACACCAGCGGTGCGGGTGCCACCCGTTGCAGCAACAGGTGCAGCAGCGGCGACAGCACCACTACGGCCAGCGCGGCCGGCCAGCGAGCACTTTCCGGCAGCAGGCCCGGCCAGGCCGGCAGCACCACCAGTGCCGCCAGCGCGATCACCAGTGCGGCCACACCGAGGCCGCGCCAGGCGGTCAGGTCACGTCCGGCCAGCGCCTGCCAGTGCTGGGCCAGGCTGCCATCCAGGCGTTCCACATCATTCCACAGCGGCCAGGTACGCCAGGCCGCCAGCAGGCCGGCACTGACCAGCACGCTCAGGCCCAGCACCGCCGCCAGGCTGCCGCTATCGCGCAGCGCGGCCAGCGGCCAGGCCAGCAGCAGCGCCAGCAGGACCGGTGCGGCCGCCCACAGCGCCAGCAGCGCGGGCAAATCCTGGCGCGCAACCACCTTCAACGGCAGCAGCGCGCGGCTGCGCCGCCACCACGACACGCCCAGCGCGAACGCAGGCTGCGCCAGTGCGGCAAGCAGGGCGCCCGGGACGCCGCCCACGGCAGCGCCCAGCGCCAGCACGGCGCCAACAGTGAAGGCGATCGACAGGGCACGCGGACGGGAAGGTTCAGTCATAGTGCCGCGGCATCAAGCTGGCCACCGAGGGCGGCACCTGCAGGTAGAAGCCGCGTTCGCTCATTTCGCTGCGAACCTTGTCCGGGTCGGCCTGCGCCAGACGGCGCTGGGCATCCAGGGCAACGTCCAGCACGAAAGTGAGCGTCCCCAGCGATTTGAGCAGCGGCGCAGGCAGCGCGCTGAAATCTTCGCGTCGGGGAACGTAGACGTAGGTGTCCGGCTTGAGTTGGCTTTTATAGACGTAGGCGTGCATGTCCGCGGGACAATAACCCGGGAAGAGCCATGATTGTGTCGGAAAGCCGACACCGGGGAAAGCCGTCAGCCGACGATGGCGGCGTGATCGACGGTGTTTCCCCGACGAGGTTCAGCAATGTGGCGACGGCGTTCAGCCTTGGCCCGGTGCTCAGTGATAGCCGGCGTCGGCGTGTACCTTGCCGCGGAACACCCGGTAGGACCACGCTGTATAGCCGAGGATGACCGGCAGCAGGATCACCAGCCCGACCAGGGTGAAGCCCAGCGATGATGCCGGCGCAGCGGCCTGCCACAAGGTCATCGATGGCGGCAGCAGGTATGGCCACATGCCCAGCACCAGGCCGAGGAAGCCGAGCACGAACAGGGCAAGGCTGAGCAGGAACGGCGGCAGGTCACGGCGCGGATGGGTGGCGCTGCGCCACAACGCGGCCGCCACCGCCAGGGTCAGCAGCGGTACCGGCGACAGCCACCAGAAGTTGCCATCGCTGAACCAGCGGTCCATCAGGCGCGACTGCAGGAACGGCAGCCAGCTGCTGACCAGGCCCATCGCCGCGATCACCGCCACCACCAGCGGCCGGGTCATCTGCCGCGCCAGCGCCTGCACCCGGCCTTCGGTCTTCAGGATCAGCCAGGTACTGCCCAGCAGCGCGTAGCCGGCCACCAGCGCGGCGCCGGTCAACATCGCGAACGGACTGAACCAGGCGAACGGGCCACCGTGATAGACGCCGTCCTGCAGGGGCAGGCCCTGCACCAGCGTGCCGAGGATCACGCCCTGGGCGAAGGTGGCCAGCAGCGAGCCCAGTGCGAACGCCACGCTCCACAACCGGCGTGAGCGATGCGCCTTGAAGCGGAACTCGAAGGCCACGCCGCGGAACACCAGCGCCACCACCAGCAGCAGCACCGGCAGATACAGCGCCGACAGCAGCACCGCATAGGCCTTCGGGAATGCCGCCAGCAGGCCGGCGCCGCCCAGCACCAGCCAGGTCTCGTTGCCGTCCCAGATCGGTGCGGCGGTGTTCATCATCAGGTCCAGCTGTTCCTCGTCTTCGGCGAACGGGGCGAGGATGCCGATGCCGAGCACGAAGCCATCCAGCACCACATACATCAGCACACCGAAACCGATCACCGCGAACCACGCCACCGGCAGCCAGGTCATCAGGTCCATGTCAACGATCCTCCAGCGGTTCGTCGGCTGCCGACAGCGGGCGCGCCGGGGTATGGCTGCCGTGGTCCAGCGACGGCCCCTCGGCATACGGCTGCGGCCCATGGCGCAGGATCTTCACCAGGTACCAGATGCCCCAGCCGAACACGAAGGCGTAACCGACCACGTAGACACCCAGCGACAGCGCGGTCATCCACGCGCTCTGTGGGCCGACCGCATCGGCGGTGCGCAGCACGCCATACACCACCCACGGCTGGCGCCCCATTTCGGTGACGAACCAGCCGGACAGCAGTGCGATGAAGCCACTCGGCAACATCCAGTTCCAGCCGCGCAGCAGCCACGGCGAATCCAGCAGCTTCCGGCGCCACAGCTGGAATGCCGAGACCCAGGCCAGCAGCAGCATCAGCGTGCCCAGCCCGACCATGATGCGGAAGGCGAAGAACACCGGCGTCACCGGCGGCCGTTCGCTGGCCGGTACCGACGTGAGCGGATCGAAGCTGCCGTCCAGCGAATGGGTGAGGATCACGCTGCCCAGCTTCGGGATCGCCACTTCGAAATCGTTGCGCTCTTCCTTTTCGTTGGGCAGCGCGAACACCACCAGCGGCACGCCCTCGCCTTCCTTGGTTTCATGCCAGTGCGCTTCCATCGCCGCGATCTTCATCGGCTGGTGCTTGAGCGTGTTCAGGCCATGCATGTCGCCGACGAAGATCTGTACCGGCACCGTCAGCGCCGCGAACGCTACCGCCGCGACCAGCATGCGCCGGCCGGCTTCCACATGCGTGCCCTTGCGCAGGTACCACGCGCCGACGCCACCGATCACGAAACAGGTGGTGATGAACGAACCCAGCGCCATGTGCGCCAGGCGGTACGGGAACGAGGGGTTGAACACCACCTGCCACCAGTCCACCGGGTGCACGATGCCATTGACCATCTCGTAGCCGGCCGGCGTGTGCAGCCAGCTGTTGGACGACAGGATCCAGAACGTGGAAAACAGCGTGCCCAGCGCCACCATGCAGGTGGACAGGAAATGCAGGCGCGGCGAGACCCGGCCCCAGCCGAACATCATCACGCCGAGGAAGCTGGCTTCCAGGAAGAAGGCGGTCAGTACTTCATAGGTCAGCAGCGGGCCGATGACCGTGCCAGCCACTTCGCTCAGCCGCGGCCAGTTGGTACCGAACTGGAAGGCCATGACGATGCCGCTGACCACGCCCATGCCGAATGACACGGCGAAGATCTTCTGCCAGAAGAAATACAGCTCGCGCCACACGGGCAGTTTCGTGCGCAGCCAGCGCCATTCAATGAAGGCCAGCCAGCTGGCCGTGCCGATGGTGAAGGCCGGGAACAGCACGTGGAAACTGATGACGAATCCGAACTGGATCCGGGACAACAACAACGCGTCCAAGGGACGCCTCCTGCCTGCGACCGGTGGGATACCGGACCACTTTAGGAGGATTTGGTTAAGCCGGGATGCGACCGGGTGACGCGCTGCTTCACTTTGTCGCAGGGGTCAACCGCTCTGGTAGCTGCCAACCTCGGTCGGCACACATACCCGAGCACCGACCAGGGTTGGCAGTTTGCCGATTCCGCTGCCATGACCTGTGGCCCCTGCCCGCGGCCGGGGCGGCTGCTACCCTTGCCCGGTTTCCTCTTCCGGTGCCGTCCGCCCATGTCCCGAGTGCTGCCCCTGTCCCTCCTGCTGTCGGCCGTGCTGGCCGCACCGGCCGCGCATGCCGCGCCGACGCCGATCACCATCGAACAGGCCATGGCCGACCCGGACTGGATCGGCCCGCCGGTCGAGAAGGCCTGGTGGTCGTGGAACAGCCAGCAGGTGGAATACCAGCTCAAGCGCAACGGCAGCCCGGTGCGCGACACCTTCCGCCAGCCGGTGGCCGGTGGCGTGGCCGCGCAGGTGGCCGATGACCAGCGCGGCACCCTGGATGTGGCCGAGCCGGTCTACGACCGCAGCCGCAGCCGCAGTGCGTTCGTGCGCAATGGCGACGTGTTCGTGCGCGACCTGCGCAGCGGTGCGCTGACCCAGCTGACCCGCAGCAACGAGCGCGCGGGCAACGTGAACTTCGCTGCCGACAACGGCGTGATCTGGCGCGTCGGCCAGAACTGGTTCCACTGGACTGCCTCCAGCGGCGTGCAGCAGGTGGCCAGCCTGAAGGCCGAGAAGGACCCGCGTACACCGCCGAAGGCCGACGTGCTGCGCGACCAGCAGCTGCGTACGCTGGAAACCCTGCGCCGCGACCGCGACCAGCGCGAGGCGCTGAAGGACCAGGACCAGCGCTGGCGCCAGGCCGACCCGACCCGCGCGCCCGGCCCGGTGTACCTGGGCACCGATGTCGAGATTGCCGACAGCGTGCTGTCGCCGGACCTGGACCACCTGATCGTGGTGACCAAGCCGAAGGACTTCGATGACGGTCGCGGCGGCAAGATGCCGCTGTACGTGACCGAGTCAGGCTATGAGGAAACCGAAGACACCCGCACCCGCGTCGGCCGCAACGGCTTCGAGCCGCACACCCTGTGGTACGTCGACGTGCGCACCGGCAAGGCCGAGAAGCTCTCGCTGTCGGGCCTGCCGGGCATCGGCACCGATCCGCTGGCCGAACTGCGCCGCAAGGCCGGCAAGGACGCACTGAAGGGCGAGCGCAGCCTGCAGGTGATGAGCGATTTCATGGGCGGTGGCATCCGCTGGAGCGCCGACGGCCAGCAGGCTGCAGTAATGCTGCGTGCCAACGACAACAAGGACCGCTGGATCATCAGCGTCAACGCCGCCGACGGCCGCGTGCAGAACCGCCACCGGCTGACCGACAACGCCTGGATCAACTGGGGCTTCAACGATTTCGGCTGGATGGCCGACGGCCGCACGCTGTGGCTGCTGTCCGAGGAATCGGGCTTCTCGCATCTGTACACCCAGGCCGGCAGCGCCAAGCCGCAGGCACTGACCAGCGGCAAGTGGGAAACCTCGGCGCCGGTGCCGTCGGCCGATGGCAAGGGCTTCTACTTCCTGTGCAACCAGCAGGCCCCGCATGACTATGAAGTCTGCGCGGTCGACACCGGCAGCCGCCAGGTGCGCGAGCTGACCAGCCTCAACGGCGTGGAAGATTTCTCGCTGTCGCCGGATGGCCAGCAGCTGCTGGTGCGCTACTCCGGCGCCTACCTGCCGCCGCAACTGGCGGTGCTGCCCAGTGCCGGTGGCCAGGCACGCGTGCTGACCGACACCCGCACCGCCGACTACAAGGCGCGCCAATGGATCCAGCCGAAGCTGGTGGCAGTGCCATCCAAGCATGGCGCCGGCGTGGTCTGGGCCAAGTATTACGAACCGGAAAACAAGGAACCGGGCCGCAAGTACCCGATCGTGATGTTCGTGCACGGCGCCGGCTACCTGCAGAACGTGCACCAGCGCTACCCGGCCTACTTCCGCGAGCAGATGTTCCACAACCTGCTGGTGCAGAAGGGCTACATCGTGCTGGACATGGATTACCGCGGCAGCGAGGGCTACGGCCGCGACTGGCGTACGGCGATCTACCGCAACATGGGCCACCCGGAACTGGAAGACTACAAGGACGGCCTGGACTGGCTGGTCGGCACCCAGCAGGGTGACCGCGACCACGCCGGCATCTACGGCGGTTCCTACGGCGGCTTCATGACCTTCATGGCGCTGTTCCGCTCGCCGGGCACCTTCAAGGCCGGCGCCGCGCTGCGTCCGGTGGTCGACTGGCACCAGTACAACCACGGCTACACCAGCAACATCCTCAACACCCCGGACATCGATCCGGAGGCGTACCGCGTGTCCTCGCCCATCGAGTACGCGCAGAACCTGCAGGACAACCTGCTGATCGCCCACGGCATGATGGATGACAACGTGTTCTTCCAGGACTCGGTGAACCTCACCCAGCGCCTGATCGAACTGCACAAGGACAACTGGTCGATCGCGCCGTACCCGCTGGAGCGCCACGGCTATGTCCGTGCCGATTCCTGGCTGGACCAGTACAAGCGCATCCTCAAGCTGTTCGAGCAGAACCTGAAGTGAGCACTGCCGCGGCCACGATAGAGATCGTGGCCGCGGTCATCCTGGATGACCGTGGCCGGGCGCTGGTGGTGCGCAAGCAGGGCGCCCACCGCTTCATCCAGCCGGGCGGCAAGCCCGAACCCGGCGAAGCGCCGCTGCAGGCGCTGGCCCGCGAACTGGGCGAGGAACTGGGCGTGCAGCTGCGCGCCGATGCCGCCCTCGCGCTGGGCGCCTTCGAAGACTGGGCGGTGAACGAGCCCGGCCACCGCGTGCAGGCACAGGCGTGGTGGGTGCAGGTGGACGGTACCCCGCAGGCGCGCGCCGAGATTGCCGAACTGGCCTGGGTGCCGCTGCAGCCGCCGCACGGCCTGCCCTTGGCACCGCTGAGCGAACACCATATCCTGCCGGCCGTCGCCACCCGGGTGACGGCCCGCTGACCGCGCGGGTGCCGATTGCAAGGACACCGGATGTCAGTGCCGCTCCCGCCGCCCTCGTTGCAGCCTTCGCCCTACCAGGCGTGGATCCGGCCACTGGTCCAGGCGTCCTTCTGGCTGTCCGCGCTGCTGGCCGGCTATTTCGTGCTGCAGGGGCTGCTGGTGTGGCCGCTGCACGACGTTCCACTCTGGCAGCTGCTGGCAGGTGAAGCACAGCATCGGCAGATGCACAGCCTTTCCTGGCTGCTGGCGCACCCGGTGGGTGCCTCGATGATCGCCGCACTGCTCTGCCTGGTCTCGGCCGTGGCCAGCTGGGGGCTGCTGCGCGAACGCTACTGGGGCCTATGGAGCTTCGTGGTGATGCTGCTGTTGAGCGCGCTGGCCAATTTCGCGATCACCTGGTGGTGGGACGTGTTCATGCGCGACATGATCGTGCTGCTCGCCGACGGGCCGGAGATGCAGCAGTCGCTGCAGCCGCGTCGCTGGATGATGACCTTCACCCTGCTCGGCACATCAGTGCTGTTCCTGGGCCTGCAGGGTTGGCTGGCCTGGCGTTTGTTGCGGCCCGATATCCGCTCGCGCTTCCGCTGAGCCCCATCCCCTTCTCGCACGACAAGGACCGTCGCATGCGCTTGCTGGCTCTTTTCCCTGCCCTGCTGCTGTTCGCCGCGCTGCCTGCCAGCGCCGATGCCCTGCGCTGCGGCGAGTACCGCAGCCTCGATGACGGCATGGCACTGGTGTTCACCAGCCCCAGCAGCGGTTACCGCCACAACGGCATCGGTGAGCCGGAGCCGCTGTGGGTCGATCGCAGTGCGGAACAGACCCGCCTGGTCATGCTCGACGATGGCGTGGCGGAACCGATCCGGATCAGCGCCGATGGGCAGCGCATCGAGGACAGCGTGTCGGTGGTCTACACCCTGCGCCAGTCCCGGGCCTGCACCGCCGAACCCGGCGCGGCGGCCGGCAGCTGCCGCGCTGCTGGCAGCTACTGCATGGTGCAGCTGCCAACCGCCTCGCCCGGCCAGGCCCGGCGCGCCTGCGACGAGGGCGTGGGTGCGGGTTGCTCGACGCTGCTGCGGCTGATGCGTGAGGGCAGCGCAACCGCTGCAGCCGATGACGCCGGCCCGGCCGTCTTCAAGCGTCCGCCGCCGTGCCACGAACACACCGCCGGGCACGATCGGCAGGCCTGCGAAGCCATGACCGACGATGCACTGGCCACCGCCATGCGGCGGGTGGACCAACGGCTGGCACAGGAAGACGAAGACACGCTGGATTCGCCGCTTCCAGCCGCTGCACGCGATCGCCTGCAGCAGTTGTGCCTGCAGCACCGGGGTGGCCGCTTCTGCGTCGAAGTAGCCGCGCAGCAGCTGATCGCGCTGGAGCCCGCATTGGCGGTGCAGGCCCTGCAGGTCACCTGCGATGGCGGCCGCGTCAGTGCCTGCGAACGTACCGCGCCGCTGCGTGAACTCGGTACCGATCTGCGCCTGGTGCCGCTGCAGCGGGTGCCGTGTGGCCGCTACCAGGCCGACGGTGGCCAGTTCGACAGTTTCGACTTCGGTGATGGCAGGCAGGCCCGGCTGCACGAAGGTGCCGTCCAGCTGCAGCAGAACGGCGAAACGTTCGTGCTGCGCCAGCTGGGCAATGGCGACCTGCTCGGCATGGACATTCAGACCGCCTACGAGCGTTACCGGCCAGTGACCGACGCGGGCCGGTGCCGCCCACCACGGCGCTGACCGCCGTGCATCGCACGGCCCGGCCGGGCGCTGCGGTAAAGTACGCGCCATGAACGAATTCGAGCGCGTGCGCGCCTACCTCACCGACCTGCAGGACCGCATCTGCGCGGCGATCGAGGCCGCCGATGGCCAGGCCCGCTTCCAGGAAGACCTGTGGCAGCGGGCCGAGGGCGGCGGCGGGCGTACCCGCGTGCTGCGCGACGGTGCAGTGTTCGAACAGGCCGGCATCGGCTTCTCCGACGTGGCTGGCAGCCGCCTGCCGCCGTCGGCCTCGGCCAACCGCCCGGAACTGGCCGGCGCCTCGTGGCGCGCCACCGGCGTGTCGCTGGTGTTCCACCCGCTCAATCCCTACGTGCCGACCACCCACGCCAACGTGCGCTTTTTCCAGGCGCAGCGCGACGGCGAAGTGGTGGCCAGCTGGTTCGGCGGCGGCTTCGACCTGACCCCCTTCTATCCGTTCGACGAGGACGTGCAGCACTGGCACCGGGTCGCACGCGATCTGTGCACACCCTTCGGCGAGGAACGCTACGCCGCGCACAAGCGTTGGTGCGATGAGTACTTCTTCCTGCGCCACCGCAACGAAACACGCGGCGTCGGCGGCCTGTTCTTCGATGACCTGCATGGCGATTTCGAGCGCGATTTCGACTATCTGCGCGCGGTCGGCGATGGCTTCCTGGAGGCGTACCTGCCGATCGTGCAGCAGCGCAAGGACACGCCCCATGGCGAGCGCGAACGCGAGTTCCAGCTGTACCGCCGTGGCCGCTACGTGGAATTCAACCTGGTCTACGACCGCGGTACGCTGTTCGGCCTGCAGAGCGGTGGCCGCAGCGAAAGCATCCTGATGAGCCTGCCGCCGCGGGTGCGCTGGGAATACGGCTTCAACCCGGACGCCGGCAGTGCCGAGGCACGCCTGGCGGATTACCTGGTGCCGCGCGACTGGCTCTGATCTTCCGGCACCACGCCTGACGCGTGGTGCCATCCCCACGCCTGCGGTGCGTCGTGCACCGGACAGGTCGTCTTTTTTTCCTCAAGGATGATGTCATGCCCGCGTCTGCTTCCCTTCGTCCCCGCGCTGCGGGTTGGCGCTCCCTGCTGCTGCTCGTGCTGGCCTCGGCCAGCCTGCCGGCCGCCGCGCAATCGATGGCTTGCGGCACCTACAAGGACAGCAGCGGCAACACCACGCTGACCCTCGAAAGCGAGGGCCACGGCTTCCTGTCCGGCCCCTACCAGGCCACCGAGGAACTGCGCATCGCCCGCCAGGACGACGTGCTCGGCACCGGCAACCTGTCCACGGGCCGCCTGGAGAACTGGTACTTCTCCGACAACGACCGCACCCTTAGCACCCCGTACCGCGAGTTCACCCGTGAGCGCTCCGCCGCATGCAAGGTGATGCCGGAGCCCATCGAAGACGGCTGCGTGATGAACACCTCCGAGTGCCTGGAGGCCTTGCCGGAAGCCGAGCCGCAGAAGCTGCATGCCTGGTGCGCCGAGGGCGTGGGCGCCGCCTGCATGCGCCTGCTGGAAACCTACCAGCAGCAGGCCAAGGACGCTTCGCCGAGCACGGCGGAGCCGCCGATGCCCGAGATCTGCAAGGAGGAGTCACCCTCGTTCGACGCCGAGGGCTGCACGGCGGTGGCCAGGCAGGTCGCCTCGGAAATGATGGGCAAGGCCCTGCTCGGCCTGCAGCATTCGGTGGATGCGCCGCTGCCGCCGGCACAGCTGGATGAACTGATCGCCCTGTGCCGCGTGCAGCAGGGCGAAACGTTCTGCGCCGACACCGCCGAGACCTTGTGGAGCAGTGGCCGCCTGCAGCAGGCCCGCGAGGCGCTGCAGCTGTCGTGTGCACAGCGCGCGGACGCCCCGGCCTGCGGGCCGGCCAAGGACCTCGGCGTGTTGGCCAGCGCTCCTGGCACGGCACTGGCACCGGTCACGGCCAGCGCGCTGCCCTGCGGCAGCTTTGAAGCCGAACGCAGCGTGCTGTCGCAGCTGCGCTTCCTGCAGGGCGGCGTGGTCGAAGCCGGTGGCCGCGAGCAGCCACTACGCGCCAGCCTGCGCGACGGCCGCATCCTCATCCATCGCGAACTCGGCAGCGACTTCGTGCTGCAGCTGCTGCAGAACGGCAACCTGGCCGGTATCGACGGTGGCAACCGATTCGCCTACTACGAGCGCAAGCCTGCGGCGGGCAACGACCGCTGCACGCCTTGACCGGGGCTGCGGTCCCCCGCCCGGCTGATGCACCGTGCAGCCGGGCCCAGGCTCGGCGCTACCCGATCAGGTGCTCTTCCTGGGGATGATGGTGATGTGCCCGTTGATCTCCAGCAGGGCCAGTTCGACATCCTCAACGCCCAGGCAGCCCTGCTGGCGCATGGCGGCCTCGAAATCGGCGCGGGTGACCTGTTCGCGACGCAGAACGGTGTCGAACAGGCGCCCATCGCGCGCGATCACCACCGGCTCTCCCTCCACCAGGCGCTCGATCCGCCGGCTGCGGGTACTCACCCAGCCCACCCCGTAGTTGAGCAGGATCAGGGTCGCCGCCAGCAGCAGGCCGCCGCCCAGCGAGGTGTCGGTGCCCAGCAGGGCGTTCTGCACCGCATTGCCCAGCAGCACCACCAGCAGCACGTCGAACGGGGTGATCTGCCCCAGCGGGCGCTTGCCGCTGAGCCGGACCATGCCCAGCACTACGACGTAGACCACCACCGCGCGCAGGATGAACTCCCACCACGGCATCGCCAGTGCGAACAGATCGGGCATCGTTTTCCCCTGCGGAGCGGTGGCCCAGCGTGGCGCAGACCAGGGAATCTGGCAACGGCACAAATAAAAAGCCCCGCTGACCAGGGGGAGGTCAACGGGGCCGGGGAACGGGCACTTGGGGAGGAGTCCCCGTTCCGAGATCTGCTCCAGGGGATGGGAGAGATCCACAACAGGCATTGCGCCTGTCGAGAGTTATAGAAGCACTCCGAACACTAACGGTTCGTGAAGGGGCCCAATTTAATGAACTTCAATCGGGGGAACATTCATGATCGAGTCAGAAACCCCCGACTGATGAACAAATTCACGTCGTTTTCGGCCTGAAACGCCGTCAGTGCGCCTCGTCCCAGTTGCTGCCGATACCGGTATCGACCACCAGCGGCACCCGCAGTTTGGCCGCTTGCGACATGCGTTCCACCACCTGCAAACGCAAGTCTTCAACGAAACTGCTTTCGGTTTCGAACACCAGTTCATCGTGCACCTGCAGGATCATCCGTGCCGGTGCGCCGCTGTCACGCAGCCACTGGTCCACGTCCACCATCGCGCGCTTGATGATGTCGGCGGCGGTGCCCTGCATCGGCGCGTTGATCGCCGCGCGTTCAGCCCCCGCGCGCAGGCCCTGGTTGCGGGCATGAATGTCGTTCAGGTACAGGCGGCGGCCGAACAGGGTTTCCACGTAGCCCTGGTCGCGGGCCTGCTGGCGCATCCGCTCCATGAAGTCGCGCACGCCCGGGTAACGGCTGAAGTACAGCGCCACGTAGTCCTGCGCCTGGCCACGGTCGATGCCCAGGTTGCGGGCCAGGCCGAACGCGCTCATGCCGTACATCAGGCCGAAGTTGATCGCCTTGGCGGCACGGCGTTCGTTCGGGGTCACCTCCTCCAGCGTGCGCCCGAACACCTCGGCGGCGGTGGCACGATGCACGTCGGCGCCCTGTTCGAAGGCGCGCACCAGGCCCGGGTCCTCGGACAGGTGGGCCATGATCCGCAGCTCGATCTGCGAATAGTCGGCCGCCAGCAGCTGGAAACCCTCCGGCGCGATGAACGCGCGGCGGATGCGGCGGCCGTCCTCGGTGCGGATCGGAATGTTCTGCAGGTTCGGGTCCGACGAGGACAGGCGGCCGGTGGCGGCACCGGACTGGTGGTAGCTGGTGTGCACGCGGCCGGTGTCCGGGTTGACCATCTCCGGCAGCTTGTCGGTGTAGGTGCTGCGCAGCTTGGCCAGGCCGCGGTACTCCAGGATCACCCGGGGCAGCTCGTGCTGCTCGGCAATCGCCTCCAGCGCCTCTTCATTGGTGCTGGGCTGGCCCTTGGGGGTCTTCACCACCGCCGGCAGCTTCAGCTCATCGAACAGCACCGCCTGCAGCTGCTTGGGCGAATCCAGGTTGAAGCTGCGCCCGGCCAGCTCGGTGGCCTTCTGCTGCGCGGCCAGCATGCGCGAGGACAGGTCCTGGCTCTGCCGGCGCAGTTCGTCGGTGTCGATCCGCACGCCATTGGCTTCGATGCTGGCCAGCACCGGCACCAGCGGCATCTCGATGTCGCGGTACACGCTGTCCAGCGCCGGCTCGGCCAGCAGCTGCGGCTGCAGCGCGTGGTGCAGGCGCAGGGTGATGTCGGCGTCCTCGGCCGCATAGCGGCTGGCTTCGTCGATGCCCACCTGCGAGAACGGAATCTGCTTGGCGCCCTTGCCGGCCACGTCCTCGAACTTGATGGTGCTGTAGCCCAGGTAGCGCAGGGCCAGCGAGTCCATGTCGTGGCGGGTGGCGGTGGAGTTGAGCACGAAGCTCTCGAGCATGGTGTCGTCGTGGTAGCCCTGCACGTCCACGCCGTGGCGGCGCAGCACATGCAGGTCGTACTTGCCGTGCTGGCCCAGCTTCTTCTTCGCCGGGTCCTGCAGCACCGGGCGCAGCGCGTCCAGCACCTGCTGCATCGGCAGCTGGGCCGGCGCACCCGGGTAGTCGTGGCCGACCGGAATGTAGGCGGCCCTGCCCGGCTCGACGGCCAGGCTGACGCCGACCAGGCGCGCACGCATCGCGTCCAGCGCATCGGTCTCGGTATCGAAACTGATCAGGTCGGCCTGCTGCAGGCGCTCGACCCAGGCCTGCAGCTGTTCGCTGGTCAGCACCGTCTCGTATTCACCGGGCGCGGCCAGCGCCGGGTCCAGCGTACCGGCGGCCGGCGCTTCGGCGCTGCCACGGGCGAAGCCGGCGGCGGTACCGCGCAGGCTCGGGGTGGCCTCACTGGCAGCGGTGGGCGCCGGCAGCGGTGCTCCCAGTTCCTTCAGCGCCTGGGTGAAGCCGTAGCGCGCATACAGCTCGGTCAACTCCGGCACGTCCTGCTCGCGCAGGGCCAGCGTGGTCGGGCTGGCGTCCAGCGCCACATCGGTGCGGATGGTCACCAGCTCGCGGTTCAGCGGCAGCCGCTCCAGTGCGGCGCGCAGGTTCTCGCCGATCTTGCCCTTCATGGTCGGCGCGGCCGCCATCACCCCGTCCAGGTGCTGGTACTCGGCCAGCCACTTGGCAGCGGTCTTCGGCCCGCACTTCTCCACGCCCGGCACGTTGTCGACGGTGTCACCCATCAGCGCCAGCAGGTCGATGATCTGGTCGGCACGCACACCGAACTTGTCCATCACTGCCGCGTCCGAATCCATGCGGCTGCCGGTCATGGTATTGACCAGCTCGATGCCCGGACGCACCAGCTGGGCGAAGTCCTTGTCGCCGGTGGAAATGGTCACCTTCAGGTCCTGCGCCAGGCCCTGCAGGGCCAGCGTGCCGATCACATCGTCGGCTTCCACGCCGGGGATGCGCAGGATGCTGATGCCCAGCGCCTCGACGATGCGGCACATCGGCTCGACCTGGCTGCGCAGCTCGTCGGGCATCGGCGGCCGGTTGGCCTTGTACTGGTCGTACAGGTCATCGCGGAAGGTCTTGCCGGGCGCATCGACCACGAACGCAACGTAGGCCGGGCGTTCCTTCAGTGTCGAGCGCAGCATGTTGACCACGCCGAACAGCGCGCCGGTGGGTTCACCCTGTGCATTGGACAGGGGCGGCAGCGCGTGGAACGCGCGGTACAGGTAACTGGACCCGTCGATCAGGACTAATCTGCTCATGCGCCGATTCTACGCGCCCGTGCCTGCACCGCGACGACACGGCACGCACCCGGCGATGGGGCATAATCAGGGCTCTATCCAGGCAAAGGCCCCCGCCGATGAAGACCCTGATGCTGGCTTCCGTGCTCCTGCTCGCTGGCTGCGCCAGCATGGGTGGCGCAGGTGCTCCCCCGGTGGACGTCAAGGGCGCCGATGTCTCCAAGCGCACCATGGACAACGGTGACACCATCGAGGAATACCGCGTGTCCGGCCAGCTGCGCATGGTCAAGGTGACCCCGTCGCGCGGCGCGCCGTACTACATGTACGACAAGAACGGCGACGGCCGTTTCGACAACGACAAGGACGGCGTGTCGCCGGTGTACTGGAAGCTGTACAGCTGGTGATGTGACCGGCATCGAACCGGGCGGAGTGGCAGCACTCCGCCCATGTTCAACGGGCTACTGCACGCAACCCGCCGCGTCACCGTCGCAGGCCCGCGCCGTCCCCGCAGGCAACCGGATTCCAGGGTACGTGATACCGATCGCACGCTGCTCAACGGCTGCTGCCGCCGCATCGACATAGACAGCCCGCGGCAGCACCGCGCCCTGTGCGAGCACTCCAGGACGCATCGCTTCGGGATCAGGTCCATCGCCCACCACGAGAGGTCGGCCATCTGTGCCCACGGCATGGAAATAGGCCGGCGGGCGTCCGATGAAATCGATCGTGTGCGTTCTGCCGGCGCTGGTCAGATAGATCGGCAGGGGCTGGGTGCCGATGCCACCGCTGGACCACCAATGGCTGTCACCGGCCAGCACCGGCGTGGTACCCAGCTGGCGGATGTCACCGCCCTGCACCTTCAGGTGGAACCCGTTGTTGCCGGCATCGACGCTGAATGCGCTGCCGTTGAGCGAGGCGAGGGTCAGGGTACCGGCGTTGGTCAGGCTGAAGCCTGCCGGCGACTGGAAATCACCGAGGGTGCCGATGGCATTGGCCACGAACAGTGAGGCATCGCCCAGCATCGTCGGGCCGGCCGCGCGTCCACTGAGCTGGTCAGCCAGCAGGCGGCCACCGGCACCGGCGCGGATCGCACCGGACGACTGCAGCCGCAGCCCGCCCGCCTGCACACTGCCATCGAGCAGCAGATCACCACCGCGCACGTCGAGCAGGCCCTGTGCGCCGGCCTGCACGTTGCCGGTCACCTGCAGCCCCTGCATGGTTTTCAACTCCAGGCCCTGGCTGCCGAAGTCACCGAGCGTGGCGATACGGTTGTCGCCGCGCAGGCTGGCCTTGCCGCCGGCACTGCCCTGCAGGCGTTGTGCGGCCAGCACACCCCCGGTCTGGGTCAGCGTGCCACCACTTGCGAGCTGCAGTACCCCCGCAGCCAGTACATCCTGGCCGAGCTGCAGGTCCTGGCCGCTGCGCAGAGTGATGTTGTTGCCGCGCAGCGCCGCCGGCAACCGCAATGCGCCGCCGGCCTGCAGCTGCAGGTCACCGTTGCCGGTATCGATTGTGCCGCTGGGCAGATCCAGTGCGCCCCCGGCCTGCAGGCGAACCGCTGCGCTGCGGCTGTCGAGCGAACCGATGCGCAGGTCGCCCGCACTGGTCAGATCGATGCCCGCGCCCGCCAGCGACACCGCACCGCGCAGATCGTTGCCAGCCAATCCCAGTGCAATCGATGCATTGCTGCGCAGGTCGGTGCTGCCATCCACGCGCAGCGTGCCGTCCTGATCGATGCCGTTGCTGCCCACCGCCTGCAGGTTACCGCCCACGCGGGTCGTGCCGAAGTGCAGCTGCTGGCTCTGCAGTACCACATTGCCGGTGACATCGGCCGCCGACAGGGTCAGGCGTTGCGCACTGCGTGCAACCAGGCTGTTCGCCGTCACGCCCTGCAGCTGCAGCGGGCCATCGCTGGCCAGTGCCACCTGCCGGCCCTGCACTTCCAAAGCATCTCCGAAGCGGTTGCCACCGGCCTGCAGGTCGATGTCACCGCCAGCGCTCAGCCGGGTCGTGCCTCCTACCTGCGCAGCACCCTGCTGGCGGATGTCGCCGGCACTGGCCAGCGACAGCTGGCCGCTCGCGGCCACATTGCCCAGCAGCAGCGTATCGCCAGTTACGTTGATGTCACCGCCGGACAGGTTGAGCGCGCCGCCGAAACGGTTGCCGGCATTGCCCAGCGCGATGCGCCCGCTGCCTGCATCAACCTGCACTGCGCCGACCGACTGCACGCTGCCACCCACGCCATTGGGCACGGCGACCTGCACGATGTCCGCGTTGCTGCTGGCCAGGGTCAGCGAACCGCTGCTGCGCAGATCGGCCCCCAGGCGCACGCCATCGCGGCCGA
>NZ_JASJSU010000029.1:15956-22585 GCF_030237045.1 Stenotrophomonas maltophilia group sp. Smal17 | reverse complement strand
TTGCCCGTCACCTGCAGCGCGTCGGACTGGGTGATCGCAGCGGCGCTGTTGACCTGCAATGCGCCCTGCACCGAGGTTGCACCGAACCGCACGCCGTTGCCGCTGAGCAGCACGTCACGCGTGGCCTGAAGGTTCTGCAGGTCCAGTGCCGTGCTGCTGGACAGGGTGATGTCACGGCCCTGCACCTGCAAGGCGCTGCCCAGTTGATTGCCGGCTCCGCCCAGCCCGATATCGGTGCCGGCCGTCAGCTGGCTGTTGTTGCCGATCGCCACGCTGCCACTTCCCTGGCGGATGTCGCCGGCACTCGCGGTAGCCAGCAGCGCGCCGCCGATGCTCACCTGGTCGAACAGCAGGGACGTACCGTCAACGATCGCAGTGCCTGCAACATTGGCATTGGCCAACGACAGCGCGCCCGTGCTGCTGGCATCCAGCGCGGCGGCCGTCACGCCATCCAGTGCCAGGCCCGGCTGCGCGCGGATCCGCACCTGGTTGCCGCTCAACGCAACCTTGCCCGCGAAGGTGTTGGTCATTGTGTCCAGCATCAGGTCGCCACCGCTGCCGGCGCTGAAGCTGGCATCGCCACCGACGGTGAGCGTACCGCCCTGGGTGAACCCGGTGCCGCTGCTGACGTCAAGCCGGCCACTGGTGCGGAGCGCCTGCGCGATCACGCTTGCCCCCTTGAGTTCGAGATTGGCCAGCCCCGCGCCGGGCGTGGTACCCGCACCGGACTGAAGTTCAAGCGCACCGTGCGCGTTGAGCACCAGGCTGCTGCGGCCATCGCTGCTGCCGTCGATACGACCGGCCAACAGGTTGCCGTTGTTGCTGCGGATGCTGAACACCCGGGGGGTGTTCGCCACCAGGTTGACGTTGCCCAGGCGGATCGCGCCGTCGGCCGTGATGTTGCCGCCGAGCTGGAGCGGACCCGCACCACGGCTGTCGAGGCTGGCGAGCGCCTGATTGCCGCCCACGTCACCGGCAAACACGACATTGAGCCCGCGTGCGAGCGTCAGCGCGTACCCACCATCGATGCGCCCCCGGAAGTTGATCTGGCCAAGCTGGCTGTCCAGCACGCTGTCGCGGGTCAGCACCACATTGCCCTGGAAGTACTGCAGGCCGATGCTCCTGCCGCTGGCGGGAAGCTGCACGACATCAGCCGTCGCAATCAGGCTGTCCACATCGAAATCGGAGAACGCCAGCGTGCCGGCAGCAGAGATGTAGCTGCCGCGGCCCTTCAGTGACACCGTGTCGCCAAACCGGTTCACCGGCCGGCCCATGCCGTCGGTCCTGTCGAGGTTGACGGCGCCGCCGGCATCGATATGGGTGGTGCCGCCGACGTCCAGCTTGCTGCCCGCGGCCTGCTGCAGCCCGCCGGTGAGATCCAGCCGCAGGTTCTCCGTCAGCGTGCTGTTGCCCAACAGCAGATCGCCCGCGCGTAGTTGGGCACTTCTGCCCGCCAGGGCGACCTCGCCACCGAAGCGATTGCCTGCATCGATCAGATTGATGTTCCCCGCACTCCGGAACCAGGCCCGGCCATCGACCTGGTAGCTGCCGGCCTGGACCAGGCTGATCGCGGAGTCGATGCTGAGGTTGCGCTTGCTGACGATGCCTCGACCGTTGAACAGAAGCCCGGTGATGCTGACATCGGCGGCATTGATGTTGCCGTTGACCTGGATCTGGCCGCCAGTAGTCAGTGCCAGGTTGTAACCATTGGCGGAGTTGCTGGAGATGCCGTCGGTGGTGAGGGTGCCACCGCCAGTGCTGATCAGCTGCGTGTTGCCGTCCAGCACCACGTTGCCCTGCAGCAGGATATCGCCGGTGCTGGTGAGGCGGCTGCCCAGCACGATGGTATCGGCGCGACCGTACAGGCGACCCACCGGTCCGGCTCCCCCCACCTCGCCGCCGATCGTGAGCTGGCGTGCACTCAGATTCAGACCGCCGCCGTCACCGTCGACCGTTCCGCCGAGTGTCAGGCTCCCGATGAGCGAGGTCAGGCTGCGCACACCGTACACGCGCACCGGGCCAGAGAACCCGAGCGTGCCCAGCGTGCTGACATCGCCGAACAGGCGCGCACCGTTGCCAGTGCTGACATTCAGGCCCTGCAATGCGGTGCTGCCACCAATGGCACCGGAGAACGTGGCCATTCCGCTGGCGTCGACGCCCAGCTGGTAGCTGCCATCGACGGTGCCGTCGAACAGGATCGTCCCACCCTGCAGCGTCGCGTTGCCCTGCAGTGTCACCGCCGACCGATAGGCCTGGTCACCGGACGTGGTGATCGTACCGCTCAGGCCAAGGCTGCCGCCCTGCGCATCCAGGCTGCGCGCGTCGATATCGCCCAGGTTCAGTGCACCGATGCCGACCAGACTGACATCGGCTCCTTTCGCGCTGACCCGGTTGCCGAAACTGTTGCCGGCATGGGTCAGGGTGATATTGCCCGTAGCTGCGTCGAGCGTGGTATTGCCACCTACCGACAGCGCCCCGCTGTTCGCCAGGCTGGTCGAGGTGGCCAGGGTCAGGTCGGTACCGACATGGCCACCAACGCGGCTGATGGCATTGCTCGCCTGTCCCAGGGTCACTCGGCCCTGCGTATCCAGTTGCAGCGCGCCCTCCAGCGAACCCGCGGTCTGGATGATGTTGTTCGCGTCGATTCCGATCGAGTCTGCCTTGATCGAGCCTGACAGCACCACGTCGCCGTTGATGCCGCCATTCAAGTTCACGGTCGTGGCGTCGATGCTGCCGCCGGTCATCTGGACGGCGACCGGCCCCCCCATGACAGCCGATCCCACCGTGGACATCGCCGTGGCCGTAACGATGGCGTTGTTGATCGCCACCGGTGCAGAACTGCGGATGGTCAGGCTGCCGTCGCTGGCATCGATGGCGTTGGCGATGATCGTGCCGCCCGCGTTGATGCCGGTAGCGGACAGACCCGGTCCCATCAATGCCGTCATGCTGATGTTGCGTGCACTGAGGGTGCCGACGTTGCTGATGCCGGTTCCTGCGATGCCACTCGCTGCGGTGGTGACGAACGCCAGGCTTGGCATGCCGGCCGATGACACACCGGTCACCGCGGTCACCGCACCGGCCGCCACCAGATCGATGTTGCCGAGCGGTGCGGCGATGTAACCGTTGTTGAACACCGAGCCACCGACCAGGCTGATGCCGCCGGCCGTAGCCGTCAGCGTACCTCCCAGGTTGCTGACCGCGGCACTGGCCCCTGCGCCGCCCAGTTCAAAACTGGGCGGCAACCCACCACCATCCAGCGGAATCCCCTGTGCGCCGGGCGTCAGGGTGCTGGCCAGCAACCCGCCCACGTTGACGCTGGCAGTGCCGGTGAAGGTGATGCCCGCCGGATTGAGCAGGAATACCTGCCCGTTGGACAGCAGCTGGCCACTGATGATGCTCGCCGACGAGCCGGTCACCAGGTTGATGGCCGTAGACCTCGAGCCCGCCGCCTGATCGAACCTGACCGTGTTGCTTGAGCCGATGTTGAAGCTGCTCCACTGGAACAGCGCAGACTGTGTGAACTGGGTGACCGTCATGGTGCTGCCATTGACGTTGATCGTTCCCGAGCCCGCGACGATGCTGCCATTCTGCGGCAGCGTCTGCGCGGTGGCCTGCAGGCTGCCGGTCAGCAGCAGCGCCGCGGTCAACGGTGCCAGCCAAAGGGGAGTGCGTGATCGCTCCGGGACGCAACGACGTGGCCCGCGCGCGAGCTCCGCAGCGACCTGCACCTGGCCCAGCGAAGGATTGAAGACGAGTCGGTAGATACGGTTCATGGTCGCTCCTCAGAAGGTCAGGCCAAGCCGCGCATACACGCGGACATCGCGGCCGTCACCCGGTCGCAGGGCGCTGGTCGGCTTGGCCGCCGCCACGCGCAGTTCCAGGTTCTTCCACTGGCGCAGGCGGAAGGTCGCGCCCATTCCCACCGATGCCAGGTCGGCCGGTGCCTCCAGCCCATCAACATCGAACACCCGTGCCTGGTCGGCGAACACATCCAGCTCCAGCACTTCGCGCCATGGCACGCCGCGGAACGGCGAGGCCACATCGCCGAATCCCGGCGCGTCGACGTGGTACTCCAGCGCCCCGTACCAGCCACGATCGCCCAGGGTCTCGCCCTGCGCGTATCCCCGCACGCTGTCGTTGCCACCGACCTGGAACTGCTCCAGTGCCGGCAACGAATTGTTGCTGTACTGGCCATTGAACTTGAACAGCAGGCGCTGGCTGCGGCTGAGGTACTGCAGCCGCAGCAGGCCCAGGCGCACCACGTTGAACCGGCTGTCACGGGTCGGGTTGATCGCATCGAAGTCGGCCGAGCGATCGCGCAGCGACTGGCGCACGCTCAACTGCGCCAGGTTGATGCCATGCCAGCGTGCATCGTTGTGGCGCACGCTGGCCCCCACCTCGGCCACATCGTATTTCTGCTTGGAAAGAACCAGCCCCAGCGCTTCAAAGCGCGAGCTTTCGCGGATGTAGCGCGCCGAGCTGGTCACCTGCAGATCGGGCTGGTTGATGAACTTCCAGTCGGCACCTGCATAGGCCTGCGACGCCGGTCCCTTGAGCTTGAAGCCGCGCAGGATGCCGTCGTCCACTTCCAGCTCGCTGCGGTTGGCACCGGCCAGCACCGACAGGCCCTGCACCGCCTGCAATGGCACGCTGTAGGACAGTGCTCCGGCACGGCTGGCCTGTGGATCGAACGCATAGGTACCACTGGCGGCGAACACATCGCCCAGGCCCAGCGGGCTGTTCCAGGTCACCCCCAGCTGGGCACGGCCGCGCCCGGTCAACGCGGTGCCATGGTTGTCCACGCTGGTGCTGATCTCGTAGGGCCGGCCGCTTTCACGCGCGACCAGCACCAGGTCGGTTTCACCGACGTTCTCGCCAGGTTGCAGCACCGAGGAAACGGAAACCCCCGGTAGGTCACGCGCGTACAGCAACGCGCTGTCGATGTCGGCCTGGCGCAACGGCTGCCCACGCAGGCGTTCGGCCACGTTGCTGAGCGTATGGCTGCGGTAACGCTGGTTGCCCTGCACCACCACCTTGCCGATGCGGCCTTCCAGCACGCGCACTTCGATGCGGCCTTCGGCATCGAGCTTCTGCGGCGGCAGGTAGGCGACGCTGACCAGGAAACCCGCCTTGCGATAGGCCGCCGTCACCGCGTCCGCCGCCCCCTGCAACTGGGCGAAGTCCAGCACCGCCACGTCGGCGCCCTGCGCAATACGCGCGAAGTACGCATCCAGCACAGCCTGGACGTGGGCGGGCGTGATGCCTCGTTGTGGATGCTCACCGACGTCGCTGGCGCGGAAACCGCGCACCTGCAGAGTCTGGCTGCCGGTACGCGCGGCCATGTCGGGCAACCGGGTGTCCGCTGGCCCGTCGGCCGGCGGGGCCGCCGCCGCAACAGGCAATGCTGCAGACAGCAGCAACGCGAACGACGAACGCTTCAACGGCATCAAGATGTCCTCCAATGACGGCAGATGTCCAAGGCAACGGACAACGCTCCGCCAGTCCCCGGGCGGAGTGCATGAAAAAGACAGGCGCAGCAGAACGCGCTGGCAGCCAGCAGGCGATCCGCCCACGGCCCAGACATGCATGCACCTCAACAACCCCGCGCGGAGGATGCCACAAAGAATGAACGGCGACGCGTGCCGTTCGTAACCGTTCGTCGGACACGCCCCTGCAGGGCCGATGTCGACGGCACATGGATCGATCTGAATGCTCGTGCGCCACTCAGGGCCCACAAAAGATGACGCCGGCGCGCATCCTGCGGCCGGCGTCGGGTCCCCTCCCCGGGAACGCTTGAATCAGCGTGTGTGGATCAGCGGATGACCAGCACCGGCAGCGTGCTGCGTGCCAGCACTTCGGCGGTCTGGCTGCCCAGCAGCACGCGGGTGACGCCACGGCGGCCATGCGAGGTCATCACGATCAGGTCGCTGTTGCGCTCGCCCGCCGTCTCGATGATGCCGTCGGCGGCGTAGCGGTCCAATACGTGCACCGGGTTGGCGGTGATGCCCTGCTCGGCCGCCTTGGCCAGCGCCGGCTGCAGCACCTTCTGTGCGCCTTCCTCGCGGTCGGCCTTGTACTCGGGGCTGTTCATATAGCCCACGCTCCAGCCCATGGCGTCGTACATGCCGACGGCCCACGGCTCGGAAACGGTCACGATATCGACCTCGGCATTGAGGTCCTTGGCCAGCTCCAGGCCCTTGGCCAGGCCCTTGTCGGCCAGCTCGGACCCGTCGGTGGCAATCAGGATGCGCTTGTACATGGTGGGGCTCCGTAGCGATCTGCCAGATGGGAACGACACCATTGCACACCGGATGTGCAGGCCGCGCCTTGAGCAGGATCAATCCGGCGCCGCGCAGCGGCACGCGAGCATCGCCCGCTTGCACGCGCCGGTCAGTGCGGCGCATGCTCGGCGGGCGGCGCACTGCCGCGCCCAAGGACGACCGACATGCAGGACAACAAACCGCCCGCCTGGAGTTCCCAGAAGGCCATCCTGGTCGCCGCGATCATCGCCTTGGCGGTGCTGTTCGGCGGCTACCAGATCGGCAAGGACATGGCGCTGCGCGACAACGCGCGGCAGGCGGCCGGCCGCTAACGGGCTGCCGTAGAGTCGAGCTTGCTCGACTGCTTTC
>NZ_JASJSU010000029.1:0-15946 GCF_030237045.1 Stenotrophomonas maltophilia group sp. Smal17 | reverse complement strand
TTTCTTTGCGGGTAGAAGCAGTCGAGCAACCTCGACTCTACCGTTGCTTTGTTCAGGCGATCTGCACCACGCGTGCGTTCTGGCACAGCGGGTAGCTGGCCACGAATCCAGCGATCGCGTCACGCATTGCCTCGAACGATTCGCCATACATGTACAGCGCGGTCTCGGTCGGGCCCTGCCACCAGCTGCAGATCTCGCCCAGGCCGTCGATGTTCTCCGACAGCTGTTCGAACACGTGGTTGGAATCGCACTGCTCGTAGACTTCGTCCGGCAGGGTCAGCCCGTCCAGGTAGATGCCCAGGCCTTCGGTCACGCCGAAGCTGCGGTCGGCCTCGCCCGCACCCTGCAGCTGCGAGCCCTTCGGTGCACCCAGCTGCTCCAGCAGATCAATCAGCTTCGGTACGCCGGCGGCATCGACCAGCGCTACTTCGATATCGCCGTACTCGACCTCACCCAGGTCGGACATCGCGGTCCCGCCGCCGGTCAGCTCGCCCACCTGGGCCGCCTGCAGCAGCGCATCGAGCGGATCCTCGAACAGTTCATGGCGGTGCTCCGGCTGCAGCCGGGCGTTCAACTTCACGGTGACGTGCAGCGTGGGTTCTGTCATGGGGGCGCTCCTGGAAGGTGTCAGGCCCCATTGTAGAGTCCAAGGTAGCGGCAGGAGCCGCTGCCAACGTCGCTTGCGACGGCCCGAAGGGTGCCGGTCAGGACGACCGGCATAGCTTGCTCGACTGCCTTCCCGCCAGAAGCAGCCGAGCATGGCTCGGCTCTACAGGCTTCCCGCCCCCTGACGGTGATCAGATCACCGTCAGGTTGGCATACGCCATCACCAGCCACTTGCTGCCGGCGTCGGCGAATTCGACCTGAACGCGGGCGTGTGCGCCGCTGCCTTCGTAGTCGGTCACCATGCCTTCGCCGAACTTGGGATGGGTGACCAGTGCGCCGAGCTTGAGCGGCGGTGCCTCGATCGAAGCATGGCCCATCACCCGGCTGCTGCCCAGCGAGGCCGGCCGCGAGACCTGCACCTTCGGGCGGACTTCGTGCAGCAGCTCGCGTGGGATCTCGCGCAGGAAGCGCGACGGCAGGCTGTAGTTGTCCTGGCCGTGGATGCGGCGCGATTCGGCGTAGCTCAGCACCAGCTTCTGGCGCGCACGGGTGATGCCCACGTAGGCCAGGCGGCGCTCTTCTTCCAGCCGACCGCTTTCCTCCAGCGAGCGTGCACTGGGGAACAGGCCTTCTTCCAGGCCGGCCAGGAACACCAGCGGGAATTCCAGGCCCTTGGCCGAGTGCAGGGTCATCAGCTGCACGCCGTCCTCGCCCGCCTGCGCCTGGCCCTCACCGGCCTCCAGCGCGGCATAGGCCAGGAACGCGACCAGCTCGTCCATGTCCTCGCCCACTTCCTCGATGTCGTCGGCGCGGCGCACGAAGCGCGAGGCCACCGAGACCAGTTCGTCGAGGTTGTCGGTGCGCGATTCCGAATCCAGCGCGTTGCGGCTTTCCTTGCTCCAGTGCTCGCGCAGCTGCGAGCGGGCCAGCACGTGGTCCACGCGCTCGGCCAGGGTCATGTGCAGGGTCTGCGCCTGTAGCTCGTTGACCAGCACCAGGAAGCCGGCCAGCGCATTGCGCGCACGTGCGGCCAGCGCGCTGCCCTGGGTGACCAGCATGGTCGCTTCCCACAGCGAGATACCCTGCGCGCGCGCCTCGCGGCGCACTTCGTCCAGCGTGCGGTCGCCGATGCCACGGGTGGGCGTGTTGACCGCGCGCTCGAACGCCGCGTCATCGTTGCGGTTGGACAGCAGGCGCAGGTAGGCCAGTGCGTCCTTGATTTCGGCACGCTCGAAGAAGCGCATGCCGCCGTACACGCGGTACGGCACCTGTTCGCTCAGCAGCGCTTCTTCCAGCGCGCGCGACTGCGCGTTGCTGCGGTAGAGCACGGCCACTTCGGTATAGCTGCCACCGTCGCGCACCCACTGGCGCGCGCGCTCGACGATATAGCGCGCTTCGTCCATCTCGTTGTACGCGGCATACAGGTCGATCGGCTCGCCGTCGCCGCTGTCGGTCCACAGCTGCTTGCCGATGCGGTCCGGGTTGTGCGCGATCACCGCGTTGGCGGCGCCGAGGATGTTGGCGGTGGAGCGGTAGTTCTGTTCCAGGCGGATGGTCTGCGCGCCCGGGAAGTCACGCAGGAAGCCCTGCACGTTCTCCACCTTGGCACCGCGCCAGCCATAGATGGCCTGGTCGTCGTCACCGACCACGAACACGTGGCCGGAATCACCGGCCAGCACGCGCACGAAGGCGTACTGGATGGCGTTGGTGTCCTGGAACTCGTCCACCAGGATCTCGCGGAAGCGGGCACGGTAATGCGACAGCAACGCCGGGTTGTCGCGCAGCAGCTCATGCGCGCGCAGCAGCAGCTCGGCGAAGTCGACCAGGCCGGCGCGGTCGCAGCGTGCCTGGTACTCGATATATGCCTGGCGCATGGTTTCCAGCCACGCGTCGTTCGGTTCGGGCTGGATGTGCTGCGGGCGGCGGCCTTCGTCCTTCTGCGCGTTGATCCACCACGCGATCTGCTTGGCCGGATACTTGCCGTCGTCCAGTTCCAGCGCCTGCACCACGCGCTTGACCAGCCGCAGCTGGTCGTCCGAATCCATCACCTGGAAGCCTTCGGGCAGCTTCGCGTCCTGCCAGTGCAGGCGCAGCAGGCGGTTGGCCAGGCCGTGGAAGGTGCCGATCCACATGCCGCGGCTGCCGTTGGGCAGCTGCGCGTCGATGCGGTGGCGCATTTCGCCGGCCGCCTTGTTGGTGAAGGTCACCGCGAAAATGCCGTGGGTCGGCACGCCATCGACTTCATGCAGCCAGGCGATGCGGTGGGTGAGTACGCGGGTCTTGCCGGAACCGGCACCGGCCAGCACCAGGTGGTGGCCGGGGGGAGCGGAGACGGCTTCGCGCTGGGCCGGGTTCAGGCCATCAAGCAGGTGGGAGACATCCATGCCCCCATTTTACGGCATCGCCGTCGCGGCTCCTGCGACCACCTGGGTGGCCAGTGCGTGCGCCTGCTGACGCAGTTCAGGCACGGCCAGGCTTTCCCACAAGCTGCCGATGCGCAGGCTGCCGAGCACGCCCAATCGTGCCTGTGGCTGGCCGCCGGTGGCACACAGGCGATCACCCGGCACCGTGCTGTCCAGGCCCAGCCCGTGCGGGCCAGGGCGGGCCAGCCCATCGGCCTGCAGCTGCTGCAGCAACGGATTGCGCAGCGCGCTGGCACGGGTTTCCACGCCGGTGGCGTTGATCACCCCGCCGATCGTCCACTGCTGTTCATTGCCCGAGGCATCGCGGCCGGACAGCTGCACGGCGCCGCCCTCGCGCCAGACGCGTTGCAGGCGGCTGCGGTGAATGCGCAGCTGGCCGCTGTCCTGCAGCGCCTGCAACTGCGAATCCACTTCTTCGGCGATGCGATGGCGATGCACGTCCCAATAGCGCACCACATGGCGCAGGAAGCGGCGCTGGTCGGCCTCATCGAGGCTGCACCACAGTGCCTGCCCGTGCGGACGGATGCGGTCCATCACGCCCTGCCACGGCATACCTTCGGCCTGTGCCTGCCCGGCAAACTGGCGCAACGCACGCAGGCGCTGGCGCAGGTTCATCGGCGGCAGCGTGGCCGGGTCGAAGCTCGGCAGGCCGCCGTGCGCGTGCGGCAACGGCAGCAGGCCATGGCGCGAGATCACGTGCAGCGGACCGGTGTGGCCAGCGGCGACCAGCGCCAGCACGGTGTCGGCCATGCTCAGGCCGGAACCGACAATGGCCACGGCCTGCTCACCGGCCAGGGTGCGTACGCCGTCGTAGTCCCAGGCCTCGATCACATCGTCGGCAGGCAGCGCATCGGCGCCGGCCACCGGCAGCGGGCGCATGCTGTTACCGGTGGCCAGCACCGCCTGTGCGGCGTGCAGCGTCTGGCCATCGCCCAGCTGCAGTTGGTAACCATGGTCATCCGGCTGCAGGCCCAGCACCGGCTGCGCGATCACCTGCAGCTGCGCCGGGCTGGCCGCGGCGGCGTCCTGCAGGCGCTGCTGCAGGTAGGCGGCGAAGTAGTGGCGGCACACGTAGCGCTCGCCCAGCACCTCGCGCGCCTCGCCCGGGTAGGCGTTGGCGGCCATCAGGTAGTCGAGGAAATCGCCGGGCGCGTCGGCAAACGCACTCATCTTCGCCGCTGGCACGTTCAGCAGATGCTCCGGCCACGGCGTGGCATAGGCGATGCCCTGCGCCAGCTGCGAGGCCGGCTCGAAGATGGCCAGCGCCAGCGGCGCACGGGCCTGGTGCAATACCTGGATCGCCACCAGCACCCCGGCCGCACCACCACCGATGATCGCCAGGTCCAGTTCGCCATTACGCGGTGAATCAGTCATGGGCCGATTGTAGGCCATCGGCGATGACAGGCCGGAGTGCCGAAGCGGGCGGGATGGGTACAGCCTTATCTCGAAGTCCAAGGAACCGGAGAATGCAAGAGGCAGCAATCTGGGAGCCCTAGCTCAGGAAGATGCTCTCACCTGACTGATCCGGATGGTGAACATCGCCTTTAGCAAGAGCTTGCTGACTCCATCGATATCCCTAGCGATTTTCTCGACCTCTGGAACGGAGTACCCCTCCGATATCTCCCCTGGGAACCTCATGGCGTCCCTGATTGCTTCGCTCTCAGCAGGTGTTCCAGTCAGTTGCTGGACATTCAGTAGCTTTAGTGCAAAGGCAAGGTATTGATCACGGTGAACACGGTAGAGACGTTTTCTGTCCGCTGCCTTTCGTGCCCAAGTGTCATGTTGAACCCTATTGCGAAGGAGCCGAACTGCGTCCAGTGAATCCAAGGCTTCGTTGACAATCTGCAGCTCCACACCAGTCAAGTTCCCGACGGCGATCCTCCGTGCTTCATCGGTCACCTTCTTGGCAGTGCCGTACTTCTTGAGCCTCGCCTCTGCCACCTCCGGCGTCGTGTTCAACAGTACTGCAAACAGGCAATAGAGATTGATCTCTGTTTGAGCCCAGGTCGACGCGACAGCCCCTACGGCAGCAGCAAAGCCCTGCACGTCATCAACAACATATGGCCCAACCTCAATGAGCAAATTTCCGCCTTCATCGAGTATTTGCAGTCCATGATTTTCATTGCTCATGACGGCCATAGCTCCCTGTCAACATAATGTTCAATGAATCTAGCAACGGTTCTTCGCTAGCCTTCCTCACATCAACGCATCGGCCAGCCGTGCGATGCCTTCGCGGCTGCGCCGCCACGTCGGGCGGCTGCGCCACTGCTGCAGGTCCAGCTGCCGTGACTCGCGCAGGTAGCCGTCCTCGATCGCGCACAGCTGCTGGACCAGCGCGCGGTCGTAGCAGATCAGGCCGATTTCGGCATTCAGCGCGAACGAGCGGATATCCATGTTGATCGAGCCAAGCACGGCGATGTCCTCGTCCACGCTCATGTGCTTGGCGTGCAGGAACTGCGGTTCGTACAGGGCGATGCGCACGCCACAGCGCAGCAGCTCGTCGTAGTACGCCTCCTGCGCCCACGAGGTCAGCCGCTGATTGTTGCTGGCCGACAGGATCAGCTGCACCTGCACGCCGGACAACGCCGCGATGCGCAGCGCGCTCAGCGTGGCTTCGTCGGGTACGAAGTACGGGGTGACCATCACCAGCCGGCGCCGCGCCAGGTGGATCAGTGCCGCCACCGCATCACGCGCGTTGCTATAGGGATATGCCGGACCGCTGGGCAGCAGCTGGGTGGCGATGTCATCGCTGCACTCGGGCACATCGGCGATCACATCCAGGCGCTGGCCGGTTTCCATGTACCAGTCGCTGGCGAACACCGCTTCCAGGTGCGCCACCGCCGGGCCACGCACGCGCGCCACCAGCTCGCGGTTCGGGTGGCCGGGCACGAAGCCGGGGCCGGCCAGGTTCTGCGAACCAACGTAGGCCACCTCGTTGTCGATCACCGCGATCTTGCGGTGGTTGCGCAGGTCCATGCGCCCGCTGCGCCGCCAGCGCAGGCCGCCGGGCAGCATCGCGCGCACTTCGATGTCGCGCGCTTGCAGGCGCTTGCGATAGGCGCGCAGGCCGCGCTTGGCGCCCACCGCATCGAGCAGCACGCGGCACTGCACGCCGCGCGCGGCCGCACGCTGCAGCGCCTCGACCACCGCCTCGCCCACCGCGTCGTCGAACATCAGGTAGTACAGCAGGTGCACGCGGTCTTCGGCCTGGTCGATGTCGGCGATCAGCGTGTGCAGCGATTCGTCGTAGTCGGTCAGCAGGTCCACCGCGTTGCCGTGCACCGGCATGAAATCACCCTGGCGCTGCACCAGCGGCACGATCTCGGCGCAGGCGGTGTCCGGTTGCGGGGTCCAGCGCAGGCGGTGCTGCAGTGCCTGTTCCTCGCGGATGACCTGCGAGGCCTCGGCCTGGCGGCGGATGCGCTCGCGCGATAGCCACGGGTGGCCGAACAGCAGGTACAGCGGCAGGCCCAGCAGCGGCACGAAGCCGACCAGCAGCAGCCAGCTGCGCGCCGCCCCCGGTGTGGTGCGGGTGGGGATCCAGCACAGCGCGACCAGCCGGATCAGCCAGTCGATCAGCAGCAGGTACGAACCCAGCAACCACTCGAACAGCATCGCGTCGCCCGTCGGGAGGTGATGGGCCATTCTGCCCAGCAGGGTGTGTAGAGTCGAGCTTGCTCGACTGCTTTGAACCAGCGTGCCGACCAAGGTCGACACCTACCGGGTGTGGGGGACAGTGTGCCGACCAAGGTCGACACCTACCGGGTGTGGGGACAGCGTGCCGACCAACGGTCGGCACCCACCACGGCAGTGCAGGAAGTACCCACCACCTGGATGCCAGACATGAAAAAACCCGCCACAAGGGCGGGTTTCTTCGCGGGGACCAGCAATCCTTGCAGATTACTTGATCTTGCCTTCCTTGTACGGGACGTGCTTGCGCACGACCGGATCGTACTTGGAGAATTCCATCTTCCCCGGGGTGTTCTTCTTGTTCTTGTCAGTCGTGTAGAAGTGACCGGTACCGGCGGTCGAAATCATACGGACCTTATCGCGCTTGCCTGCCATGATCGTCTACTCCTCAGACCTTTTCGCCGCGCGCACGCAGCTCAGCCAGAACGGAATCAATGCCGTTCTTGTCGATGGTGCGCAGTGCATGCGCGGAAACACGAAGCTTCACCCAGCGGTTCTCGCTGGCAACCCAGAAGCGGCGCTCGTGCAGGTTGGGCAGGAAACGACGACGGGTCTTGTTGTTGGCGTGCGAGACGTTGTTACCGGTCTGCACTCGCTTGCCGGAAACCTGGCATACGCGGGACATGGCGCACCTCGATAGTAAGTTGTGTCAGCCCGTAGCCCGGGAGACGGCGGCCTCGGTGGTTGCCCACCACACGTCAAGAGAATCAAAGGGTTACGCTGGCGTTGGGCGGCCGGGGACGTGCTCCCGGGGGCGCCGCCCGGTAGAAAACCGGACACAGCGAGCCGCGCATTATGCACGGGTTCAAGCACTTGCGCAAGTTACCCACAGGCCGCGGCTGAACACGCCCGGCGGCGGGCCTCAACGCAGGTGCGGAATCACCTGCGCCAGCAGATGGGCATCCTTCAACGCGCCATGCAGGCCGCGGTTGCCCGGAATGCGCAGGCGCTGCAGTACATCGTCCAGCTTGTTGCCCTGGCCGGGCCAGCGCCCGCGCGCCAGCTTCAGGCTGCAGGTGATGCGGCAGTGCTGGGCCAGCGTGCCGGGAATGCCGGACAGGCGCAGCTCGTTGTCCAGGAAACCCACGTCGAAGGTGGCGTTGTGCGCGACCATTTCGCTGCCGCGCAGGAACGCCAGCAGTTCGGCGGCCTTGCTGGAGAACAGCGGCTTGCCCACCAGCATCGCATCGCTGATGCCATGCACACGCTGTGCGCCCCAGTCGACCTTGCGCTGCGGCTGCAGGTAGGTGTGGAACTGGCGGCCGGTGAGCTGGCCATCGATCAGTTCAACGGCACCGATTTCGATCACGCGATGGCCGAGCCGATGGGAGATGCCGGTGGTTTCGGTATCCAGTGCGACGATGCGGCTCATGCGTGATGAAGTTTCCTGTTGCGTGCCGTGGCGATTTTCGCACGTGCCGCAGCGTGAGTGGATTCGGAAACGTTGCAGATGCTCAACCCAGCACCTCCACCACCCAATCAATGAACACCCGCAGCCGCTGGCTCATGTGCCGGTTCGGCGGGAACATCACATGCATCGGCATCGATGGCAGCTGCCAGTCCTGCAACACCGGCAACAGCTCGCCACGTGCCACGTGCGGCGCGGCCATGTAGCTGGGCAGCGCCACCACCCCCATACCCGCCAACGCAGCCGCCAGATAGGCGTTACCGTCGTCGAAGCCGACCGTGTAACGGCCCTGCACCTCAACGCGCTCATCGCCACGTTGAGCGTTGAACACCCTGGCCCGGCCACTGCGCGGGCTGAGGAAGCCGACCATGTGGTGATCGGGCCCTTCCAGCGCGCGCGGATCGGCCGGCAGGCCGAAGCGCTGCACGTAGCCCGGGCTGGCGTGGAAGCCGATCGGCAGCGCGCCGAGCGGCCGCGCCACCAGCGCCGGGTCGGCCGGGGTGCCGCCACGGATCACGCAATCCACGTTGTCAGCGATGACATCGACCTCGCGGTCACTCACGCCGATGTCCAGCTGGATCTCCGGGTAGCGCGCCTGGAAATCCGGCAGCGCCGGCACCAGCCGCAGCCGAGCGTACGGCCCGGGCACATCCACGCGCAGGCGCCCACGCGGCTGGATGGCCGCATCGCCCAGCCCGCCCTCCACCTCTTCCAGCTCGGCCAGCAGGCGGGCGATGCGCGGGTAATAGGCCGCGCCATCGGCGGTGACGCTGACACGCCGGGTGGTGCGGTTGAGCAGGCGGAGCCGCAGGTGCGCCTCCAGCTGCTGTACCAGCTGGGTGACCGTGGTGCGGCTGACCTGAAGCGTGAGCGCGGCACGGGTGAAGCTGCCGGTCTCCACCACCCGGGCAAACGCCCGCATCGCCTCGAAGCGGTCCATGACAGGCCGTTATTGTTTGGGATTGGCAACCAATCTAGGCCGATCATCGCGGTTTATCCAGACAGCGAAGGGGCGGACGATGGCGTTCTTCCCAACCGATCCCTTCCCATGTCACAGCGTGATGTCGTTTTCCCCACCGGCCGCCAGGCCCTGTACGAGCGCAACCGCTACTCGCCGGCGATCCGTTCCAATGGCCTCCTGTTCGTCTCCGGCCAGGTCGGCAGCCGCGAGGACGGCTCGCCCGAGCCGGACTTCGAAGCGCAGGTGCGCCGCGCCTTCGACAACCTCAACGCGGTGTTGGCTGCCGCAGGCTGCACGTTCGATGACGTGATCGACGTGACCGTGTTCCTGGTCGACCCCGAGAAGAACTTCGAGAAGGCGTGGGCGATCGTGCCCGAGTACTGGGGCGAGGCGCCACACCCGACCCTGACCGGCATCGGCGTGACCTGGCTGTACGGGTTCCAGTTCGAGATCAAGGTGATCGCGAAGCTGCCCGCAGACCGGTAGTGCCGGCCGCTGGCCGGCAGCATCGAAAGGCGTGTCGACCAAGGTCGACACCCACCAGGGCAGGAGGTCGGCACCTACCAGGGCAGGAGGTCGGCATCTATCAGGGCAGGAGGTCAGCATCCACCAGGGCAGGAGGCCCGCAGGATCGCCCACCTGAACGGGAGATTCCGACGAATTCCCGAAGCGGCCATTGATATTGTATCCGGCGAAAACCGCTTGCTAGCCTCCCCTTCATGCGCCGGATCTCCCGCCACCTTCGCTCGTACCTGCTGATGCTGCTGATGGCGGCGTTCGTGGTCGTGCCGGTGGCCGACGCGCTGGCGTGCACGGTGGAACCGCACGCCAGCACGGTGCACGTGGAATCCGCGCCGGATGCCGATGGCGATTCCGATGGCAAGCATGTCGGTGCCTGTGGCCACAACCACTGCCACCACTCCAACCTGAGCCTGCCGGCACACACGCTTGCCGCCTTCGGCGCGCCACTGCCGGCGCGCTGGATGAATGCAGGCGATGCGGCGACCTATGCGGTCGCCCAGGATGAATTGACGCGTCCTCCCCGGGCGTGAGTTGAGCGCGTCCCGCGATTGCGGGCTCCCGTTTCACTCACAACCGGAATCCCCCTATGTCGATCCTGACACCTCGGTCGCCGCGCGCGGCCGGGCTGGTCGTCGCTGTGCTGCTGGGCCTGGCCCCGGCCGCATCGGTGATGGCGCAAGCCGCCCCCTCCTACGACACCCTGCTTGAACGCCTGGACCAGCTGCCCGGCACCCGTGTGGGCACGGCACTGGCCGAGGCCGCCGATGCGCGCGCCGACCAGGCCCGTGCGCTACCCAACCCCTCCCTTTCCTACTCGGCCGAAAACGCCTGGGGCTCTGGCACCTACCGTGGCATGGGCAAGGCCGACACCGTGCTCACCCTGTCCCAGCCGCTGGAGGTCTGGGGCCAGCGTGGCGCGCGCGTCCGGGCCGCCCGTGCCGAGGCACAGGCCGCTGCCCTGCGTGGTTCGCAGAGCCGCAGTGATGTCGCCAGTCAACTGGCGGTGGTCTACGCACAGGCGGAAAGTGCATTGCGTCGTTACACCCTCGCCAGCGAAGCGCTCGCGCTGACCCGCGATGATGCGGCCGCCGTCAACGCGATGGTCAAGCAGGGCCGCGAACCGCAGCTGCGCGCGGTGCAGGCGCAGAGCGAAGTGGCCAATGCCACCGCGTCGCTGGATGAAGCACAGGCGTTCCGCGATGCCGCGCTGGCGCGGCTGGCCGGTGCGGCGTTGCTGGATGCGCCGGTGCAGTCGATCGACAACAGCCTGCTCGACCGTGCCCCGCCGCTGCCGCGTGGCGCCACCGACGCCGCACTGGCGGTGCGTATCGCAGAAGCGGAAGCCGATGCGGCCGGCAAGCTGGTCGAGGTGGAGCGCAAGCGCGCCCTGCCCGACCTCAGCGTCACTGCCGCGCAGACCCGCTTCCGCGAAGGTGGCGAGCGTGCCTACAACCTCGGGGTCAGCCTCAGCATCCCGCTGTTCGACCGCAACCGCGGTGGCATCCGCGCCGCCAATGCCGACCAGCGCGCGGCCGAGGCACGCCTGGACCAGCAGCGCCGCGACAGCGAGGCCGAACGCCTGTCCGCCGTGGCCGGGCTGAAGGCGGCCGGCAGCCGTACCCGCGCCGCCGATGAAAGCGTGGTCGCCGCCGAAGAGGCGTATCGCCTCGCACGCGTCGGCTTCGACGCCGGACGCATCTCGCAGCTGGAACTGCGCAGCACGCGCAGCGCTCTCATCGCCGCCCGCGGCACCGCCGTGGACGCGCGCCTGTCGCGCGTCGGCGCCGAAATCGATCTTGCCCGCCTGGAAGGGCGCGCACCTTTTGTGGAGGCCCCATGACTCTCTCCCGTTCCTTCCCCCTGATCGGCGGCCTCCTGCTGACCGTGTTCCTGGCCGGCTGCGCCGGCAATGCGCAGACGCCCGAAGCGGCCGACGCCACCGCCGCCAAGGCCGGTACCGACGATGGCCACGGCCACGCCGCCGACAGCAAGGAAGCCAAGGCAGAAGCGGCCAAAGCACCCGCCGACGCCGATGAAGGCGTAGTGCAGCTGACCCCGGAACAGATCAAGGCGTCCGGTATCGAGGTGGTCGCCGTCGGCCGCGGCGGTGGCGGTTCGACCCGCCTGTCCGGCCGGGTCGAACCGTCGGTAGGCGCACGTGCCTCGGTCGCCTCCACGGTGACCGGCCGCGTCGAACGCGTGCTGGTCGCGCCGGGCACGGCGGTGAAGCAGAACCAGGCGCTGGCCATCGTGGTCAGTGGCGAAGCTGCGGTGTTCCGCGCCAATGCGCTGGCTGCGTCGGCCGAAGCCGAGGCCGCGCGCCTGGCCTATGGCCGCGACAAGGCACTGGTCGACCAGGGCGTGGTCGCCCGCCAGGAGCTGGAAGCCTCGCGCGCCCGCTCGCTGGCAGCACAGGCCCAGGCCGCCGCCGCGCAGGCCCAGGCCGCCGCCAACGGTGCGCCCGATGCCAGTGGCCGCGTGCGCATCACCAGCCCGGTGGCCGGCATCGTCGGCAACGTGCAGGTCACCCCGGGTGGCGTGGTCGCCGCCGGCAGCGCAGTGGCCGACGTCGCCGATCCGGCGATGAACGAGCTGGTGTTCACCGCGCCGCCGGCGCTGGCCGCGCAGGTCACGCCGGGCATGACGCTGGAAGTGAGCGTGCCGGGTGGCAGCTTCACCGCCACCGTTACCGGTTCGGCCGCCGATGTGCGCCAGCAGGGCGGTGTGGCGGTGATCCGCGCCACGCCGGTGGACGCTTCGCTGCCGCCGGCCGGTTCGCCGGTTTCGGCGGTGGTGGTCACCGAGGGCCAGGACGGTTCGCTCAGCGTGCCCGCCGATGCGGTGCAGAACGTTGATGGCAGCAGCGCGGTGTTCGTCGCCGTCGACGGCGGCTTCAAGGCACAGCCGGTACTGGCCGGGCGTCGGGCCGGCGACCGCATCGAGATCCTCGGCGGGCTGACCGGCAGCGAGCGCATCGTCGGCGCCAACGCCTTCCTGCTCAAGGCCGAACTGGCCAAGGGCGAAGCCGAGCACGGCCACTGAGGAGGCGACCATGTTCAAGCTGATCATTGAAACAGCGGTGCGCCACCGCTGGCTGGTGGTGTTCATGGCGGCGCTGATCGCTGCCGTGGGCCTGTTCCAGCTGGGCAAGCTGCCGATCGACGCGGTGCCGGACATCACCAACCGCCAGGTGCAGATCAACACGGTGGCACCGGCGCTGACCCCGGAGCAGATCGAGCGGCAGGTGACCTACCCGCTGGAAACCGCGCTGGCCGGCATTCCCGGCCTGACCACCACGCGTTCGCTGTCGCGCAATGGCTTCTCGCAGGTCACCGCGATCTTCACCGATGCCACCGACATCTACTTCGCCCGCCAGCAGGTGGCCGAGCGCATGCGCGAGGCTTCGGAAGACCTGCCCGATGGCGCGTCGCCGATGCTGTCGCCGGTCACCACCGGCCTCGGCGAAGTGCTGATGTGGACGGTGGACTTCACCACGTTCGATCCAGCCAGGCTGGCCAAGCCCGGTGAAGCCGGCTGGCAGGCCGGTGAGGTCTACCGCACGCCGGAAGGCAACCTGTTGCGCACGCCGGAAGAACGTGCCACCTACCTGCGCACCGTGCAGGACTGGATCATCGCGCCGCAGATGCGTTCCAGCCCGGGGCTGGCCGGCGTCGATACGGTCGGCGGCTACGTCAAGGAATATGGTGTGCATCCGGACAGCGCCCGGCTGGCCGCGCACGGCCTTGGCCTGGCCGATCTGGTCACTGCCCTGCAGCGCTCCAACGTGCAGGCCGGTGCCGGTTTCGTGCAGCGTGCAGGCGAAGGCCTGGTGGTGCGTGCCGATGGCCTGGCGCTGACCACCGAGGACCTGGCACAGGCCCCGGTAGCCACCCGCAATGGCGTGGTGGTGCGCGTGGCCGATGTGGCCGAGGTCGAGCTGAGCCGCGCGCCGCGCCTGGGTGCGGCCAGCCGCAATGGCCATGAAGCCGTGCTGGGTACCGCACTGATGATCGCCGGCGGCAACAGCCGCACCGTGGCGCAGGCCGCCGCCGCGCGCCTGGAGCAGGTGAACACGTCGCTGCCGGCCGACATCGTGGCGGCACCGGTGCTGGACCGCAGCGTGCTGGTCAATTCCACCATCAAGACCGTGGCCAAGAACCTCACCGAAGGCGCGCTGCTGGTGGTGGTGGTGCTGTTCCTGCTGCTGGGCAACCTGCGTGCAGCGACGATCACCGCGCTGGTGATTCCGCTGTCGTTCCTGTTCGCGGTGATCGGCATGAACCGCTTCGGCATCAGCGGCAACCTGATGAGCCTGGGTGCGCTGGACTTCGGCATCCTGGTGGACGGTGCGGTGATCGTGGTCGAATCGACGCTGCTGATGCTGGGCCAGCGCCGCACCGAGCTGGGTCGTGCGCTGACCGCGATGGAACGCCTGCGCGTGGCCGCCGATTCGGCCATGAAAATGGCGCGGCCGGCAGCGTTCGGACAGCTGATCATCCTGCTGGTGTTCGCGCCGATCCTCACCCTGGAAGGCGTGGAGGGCAAGACCTTCCACCCGATGGCGGCCACCTTCATGCTGGCCCTGGTCGGTGCCTTCATCTTCTCCTTCACCTTCGTGCCGGCAATGGCCGCGCTGCTGGTGCGCGAGCCGAAGGTGAAGGACGGCGATGCGCATGCCGATGATGGCGAGCACGAGACCAAGCTGATCCGCGTGCTGCGCGCACGCATCGAGCCGGTGGTGCGCAAGGCCGTGGCGCATCCGCGCACGGTGCTGGCCGGTGCGGTGATGATGGTGGTGGTGGGCATCGGTTCGTTCTCGCTGCTGGGCCGCGAGTTCATGCCGACGCTGGACGAAGGCAACGTGGCGATGCAGGCCCTGCGCGTGCCGTCGACTTCGCTGGAGCAGTCGCTGGCGATGCAGCTGGCACTGGAAAAGGCGATTGCCAAGCAGCCGGAAGTAGAAACCGTGTTCTCGCGCACCGGTACCGCCGAGGCGGCCATCGACCCGATGCCGACCAACATCTCCGACAGCGTGATCGTGCTGAAGCCACGCAAGGACTGGCCGGATCCGACGCTGGGCAAGGACGCGCTGGTGGCACGCTTCGAAACGCTGGCCGGGCAGCAGCTGGGCAACAGCTTCGAGTTCAGCCAGCCGATCGAGCTGCGCTTCAACGAGCTGATTTCCGGCGTGCGTACCGACCTGGCGGTGATGATCTTCGGCGATGACTTCAGCCAGCTGCAGAAGGTGGCCGACCAGGTGGCACTGAAGCTGCGCGCGGTGGATGGCGCGGCCGACGTGCGGGTGGAACAGATCTCCGGCCTGCCCACACTCAACGTGGCGATCGATCATGTGGCGGCAGCGCAGTACGGGCTGACCGCCGCGGACGTGAGTGATGCGCTGTCCACCGGCATTGGTGGCACGGCGGCCGGCAAGATCTTCGAAGGTGATCGCCGCTTCAACGTGGTGGTGCGCCTGGACGATGCCTCGCGCAACGATCCGGACCAGCTGGCGTCACTGCCGATCGCTACGCCGTCAGGACTGGTGATTCCGCTGTCGTCGGTCGCGCGCATCACGGTCAGCGAAGGGCCGAACCAGATCAGCCGCAACAACGGCAGCCGCCGCGTGGTGGTGCAGGCCAACGTTCGCGGTCGTGACCTGGGCGGCTTCGTCGGCGAGGCACAGGCGGCGGTGGCCGACGTGGCGCTGCCGCCAGGCGCCTACCTGACCTGGGGTGGCCAGTTCGAGAACCTGCAGCGCGCCGAGAAGCGGCTGGCAACGGTGGTGCCGGTGGTGTTCCTGCTGATCGGCAGCCTGCTGTTCATGGCCCTGCGCAGCGGCAAGGAAGCCATTCTGGTATTCAGCTGCGTGCCGTTGGCGCTGGTCGGCGGCATTCTCGCGCTGCTGCTGCGTGGCATGCCGTTCTCGGTGTCGGCGGCGGTCGGCTTCATCGCCGTCTCCGGCGTGGCCACCTTGAACGGTCTGGTGCTGATGCAGGCGATCCGCGAGCGCCTGGATGCCGGCGACCTGCCGCTGCAGGCGGCGATCAACGGTGCGTCGAGCCGCATCCGCGCGGTGCTGACCACGGCGCTGGTGGCGATCGTCGGTTTCATTCCGATGGCGATTGCCAGTGGCTCCGGTGCGGAGGTGCAGAAACCGCTGGCGACGGTGGTGATCGGTGGCCTGATCACCGCCACCGTGCTGACCCTGCTGGTGCTGCCGACCTTCGCGGCACGGGTGGCCAAGCCAAGGGCGGTGGGGTGAAACATGACGGGGTCGGATCCTGCGATCCGACCCCGTTCTCCGATCCCCGGTAGTGCCGGCCGCTGGCCGGCAAT
>NZ_JASJSU010000028.1:0-49932 GCF_030237045.1 Stenotrophomonas maltophilia group sp. Smal17 | reverse complement strand
CACCATGACGTTGCGCTCCTTCTCCGCAACGGCCTTGGGAGCCACGGCGGGAATGAGGAGCATCATGAAGGCGGCCAGATGCAGGGCAATTACAAACGCGATGCCGACGATGCGAGGCCAGCTCAGCCCCTTGTCATCGGGTTGTTCGTACCGGTGAACGACTAGTTGTTCCGTCATGCGCCAAGAGCTCAATAGTGGGGCCGGGATGCCGGGGGCGGAATCCCTGATCAGCGGTGCATGACACCGCAGGAACCTCCAAGCTTATACCAATCCTGAGCGCCTGCGCATCAACTGAGCAGGCATTCAGGCGTTATTCCTACTTACTTCAGGTTGATGATTTTTTTGGCATCAGCCTGGTTCTTCACACCCTTCGCCAGCGCCTGCTGGGCGGCCTGCTTGGCCTCCGGGATGCGACCTTCGGCATGCAGGACGCGTGCCAGGTTCAGGTAGGTCTCACCGTCCTTGGAGAGCGGGGCAGCCTTCTGCCACGCATCGATCGCCTGCGGCACCTGGTCGGAGTAGTAGTAGGACTGGGCCAGCGCCAGGTAGACCTGGTAATCCGGCTTCAGGATGCCCTTCTGCAACCCTTCGTTGATGACCGCGATGACGTCCTTTTCCTTGTGCTCGGTGTTGGCATAGATCGAGTACAGCTGCTTGTACTCGCGCTCGTCGGTGAGCTGGCCGCTGCTGCGCAGCTTGTCCATCACCGCAGCCGCCTTGTCCATCTGGTCGGCCTGCATGTACATGCTGGCCAGGTTCAGCTGGGTCTTCTTGTCGTTCGGGTTCTTGGCCGCCAGTGCTTCGGCTTCCTTGACCGCCTCACCGGACTGGCCGGCTTCGGACAGGGCCGCCATCAGCAGCTGGTTCCAGTTGTCCTTCGGCTCGGTGGCGCCGGCGATGGCCTGCTTCAGCACCGGGATCGCTTCCTGGTAGCGCTCCAGCTGGTACAGCGCCTGGCCCTTGGCGATCAGCTCTTCCGGCTTGGTCGACTTGCTCTCGGCGAAGTACTTGTCGAGGGTGGCCAGGCCTTCGGCGGTCTTGTCTTCCTGCAGCTGCAGCTGGCCCAGCATCAGCATCGACTGGAAGTGGCCGTTGTTGTCCAGGCCGTTGAACTGCAGGACCTGCTTCAGGTAGGCGATCGCCGCCGGGGTGTCGTCGGTCTGGTAGGCGGCCTGCGAGGCCAGCTGCGCGGCCAGCGACTTGTCGTACTCGTTCGAGGCACTGTCGGCCAGGATCGCGTCAGCCTGCGTGCGCGTCTCCGGGAACTTTTCCTTGTTGTAGCTGTCGATCATTTTCTGCAGCTTGCTGCCCATCTTGGCCGAGGCCTTGACGGTCGGCTCCTCGCGGGTCGCGTTCGGGTACAGCGCCTCGGCCTTGGCCTGCTTGCTGCTGCCGCCACGGTTGCCGCGCTCGGACGAACGCGAGGACTGCGCGAAGGCATCGGTGACCACGGCGCCGGTCAGGGCGGTCGCGACGAGGACGGAAAGCACAGCTTTGTGGTTACGGAAAATCATCGTTCACCTCGATCGAACCGCCGGTTAGCGGCAAAGTCGGACTGTCAGAAAAATCTGAGCCGCCAAACGTATCAGAAACAGATGGCGTGAGAAATCGTTTTATGTGCTGCAATACAGCATAGAAGTGCGCACTCATCCGCACTTTGGCCGCAGCCCGGCCGCCTGCGCCTGCTGGTAGACCGGCGTCAGCGCCGGTGCGTCGCGTCGCAATTCCTGGATCCGGTTGGCCGGGTCGGGGTGGGTGGACAGCCATTGCGGGCTGCGACCGCCACTGGCGGCCATCATGTTCTGCCACAGATCGACCGCCTGCGCCGGGTTGAAACCGGCCTGGGCCATCAGCCGCTGGCCTAACTGGTCAGCCTCGGTTTCCTGGACGCGTGAACCCGGTAACAGGAACATCGTTTGCGCGCCCATCCCACCAAACTGGTTTAGTACGTTGGCTGCCGACTCACCTGCATAAGCTCCAACCAAGGCACCAGCAACCGCTAAGCCGGTCTGCGCGCCCATCTGGCGGGTAATGCGCTCTTCGTGGTGGCGCGCGATGACGTGGCCGATTTCATGGCCGATCACGGCAGCCAGCTGGTCCTGGTTCTTCGCCACGGTGAAGATGCCCGTGTTCACGCCCACCTTGCCACCGGGCAGTGCGAACGCATTGGGTTCCTTGTCGACGAACACCGCGGTCTCCCACCGTACGCCACGGTATTGAGGCGGCAGCTGCGCGACCAGCGCGTTGACCACGCACTGCACGTAACCGTTCTGGCGGCCGTCGGTGCTGATCTTTTCCTTCTGCTTGGTTTCAGCAAACGCCTGCGCTCCCAGCTGGTCCAGCTGGGCCTGGGAGACGCCGCCCACCATCTGCCGGCGCCCGGTCGGGGACGTGGTGGTCGCGCAGGCGCTGACCAGGGTGGTGATGACAAGGGCCAGCAGCAGTTGTTTCATGGAAGCTCCCCCGTGTTCATGTCCGCAGTGTGTAGGGTACCGGCTTAATCTTTCGTCAAGCGGACACGGCGTTACGTTGACCCCAGGAACACCATCGCGGCAAGCGCAACGGCGTTGTTCAATGCATGTGCGGTGATGGCCGCCCACAAGGTGCCGGTACGCTGGTAGAGCCAACAGAACGCGGCCCCCATGCCTCCATACACCAGCCACAACTGGAGCATGCCCAGCAGGGAGTTCTTGCTCAGACCCGGCACTTCGTGCACGAGGGCAAATGCCAGGCTGCTGAGGATGATGCCCAGCCAGGGACGTCCCGCCTTCCACAGGCGCCCGAACAACACGCGGCGGAACAGCAGCTCTTCGTAGGCCGGCGCCAGCACCACGGCGAACAACACGAGGAACAGCGGGAAACGCGCAATCGCGTTCTGCATCAGTTCCACGTTGGTCGGCACCGGTTCGATGCCGAACTGCCTGGCCAGGAAGGCGATGCCATTGCTGCCGATCACGATCAGCGCAGCCACCAGCACGGTCCAGCCCCAGGTCGAGGGCCGCCGCAGCGCCTGGCGGGAAGTGGAGCGCTCGTCCGGCGTGGCCGGACGCCGCCAGAAGTACACCACCAGTGCGGCGCCGCCGGTGGCGATCAACGCCATCAGGATCTGCGCCAGTGCACCCGGCTGGCCAACCGCCGCGCTGATCGCGTCGGGCGACAGCCCGCCACCCTGGGCCTCCGCATTGGCACGGCCGACCACGATCGCGCGGTAGAACCCCCAGAACAGCCCGGTGATCAGGCTCAGGCTGAACAGGGTGACGATGGCGATGCCCAGGTCGATGAAGAAACCCGCCAACGGGGAACCGGCGCGCGGCGCGGCCGAGGCCGGCGGAATCGGGGGCGGGGCGGAAACCGGGGCGGAAGCGGACATCAGGTACCTGCGTTCAAGGGTCGAAGGCCGGCGCGCCTCCCCGCGCACCGGCCGTGTCCCGATTGTGTCAGATATCCAGGTTGGCGACCTTCAGCGCGTTGTCCTCGATGAAATCGCGACGCGGTTCAACCACATCGCCCATCAGGGTGCTGAAGATCTGGTCGGCGGCAACGGCATCTTCGATGCGCACCTGCAGCAGCCGACGGGTTTCCGGATTCACGGTGGTGTCCCACAGCTGTTCCGGATTCATTTCACCCAGACCCTTGAATCGCTGGATCTGGCGGCCGCGCTTGGCCTCTTCGAGCAGCCAGTTCTGCGCCTTGGCAAAGCTGTCCACTTCGATCGACTTGGCGCCGCGGGAAATGGTTGCACCTTCGCGGATCAGGCCATGCAGCAGCTTGGAGGCCTGGTGGATCGCGCGCAGTTCGCCGCTTTCGAAGGCCGACATCGGCAACACCTGGATGTGCTGCTCGCCCATATGGCGACGGGTCACCAGCACGGCGGCCGGGCGCTCGTCGTTGGCTTCCTGCAGTTCCAGGCTGAAGCGCGGGCTGCCCAGGCTGCCCTGGTTGAGGCGCTTGGCCAGTGCATCCAGGCCTTCGCCTTCGCCGGCAGTGCGCAGGCTGTCCATGTCCATCGGCACGAAATCGACCAGCGCCTCGAGCAGGTTGCGGTCGTAGCGGTGCGCGTTGCGTTCGATCGAATCCAGTGCAGCAGCATAGGCCAGCAGCAGCTTTTCCAGCGCCAGGCCTTCGATGCCCGGCTCGCCAGCGGCCGGCACCAGCGCCGCGTTTTCCACCGCGCTGCTGGCCAGGTAGCTGTCCAGCGCCGGGTCGTCCTTCAGATACAGCTCCTGCTTGCCCTGCTTGATCTTGTACAGCGGCGGCAGGCCGATGTAGACATAACCGCGCTCGATCAGCTCCGGCATCTGACGGTAGAAGAACGTCAGCAGCAGGGTGCGGATGTGCGCGCCGTCGACGTCGGCGTCGGTCATGATGATGATCTTGTGGTAGCGCAGCTTGTCCGGGTTGTACTCGTCACGGCCGATGCCGGTGCCCAGCGCGGTGATCAGCGTACCGACCTGGTCCGACGACAGCATGCGGTCGAAGCGCGCGCGTTCCACGTTGAGGATCTTGCCGCGCAGCGGCAGCACCGCCTGGTTCTTGCGGTTGCGACCCTGCTTGGCCGAGCCACCTGCCGAGTCACCCTCGACGATGAACAGCTCGGACAGCGCCGGATCCTTTTCCTGGCAGTCGGCCAGCTTGCCCGGCAGGCCGGCAATATCCAGCGCGCCCTTGCGGCGGGTCAGGTCGCGGGCCTTGCGCGCGGCTTCGCGTGCACGCGCGGCATCGACGATCTTGCCGGCGATGGCCTTGGCTTCGTTCGGGTTTTCCTGCAGGAACTCTTCCAGGCGCGCACCAAAGGCGTTTTCCACCGCCGGGCGCACGTCGGAGCTGACCAGCTTTTCCTTGGTCTGGCTGGAGAAGCTCGGATCCGGCACCTTAACCGACAGCACCGCGATCATGCCTTCGCGCATGTCGTCGCCGGTCAGGTTGATCTTGGCCTGCTTGGCGATGCCGTTCTGCTCGATGTAGTTGTTGAGCACGCGGGTCAGCGCACCACGGAAGCCGGCGAGGTGGGTACCGCCGTCCTTCTGCGGGATGTTGTTGGTGAAGCAGTACATCGTCTCCTGGTAGGAGTCGGTCCACTGCAGCGCCACGTCCACCACGATGCTGTTGTGCTCGCCGGTGACCGAGATGACGTTCGGGTGCAGCGGGGTCTTCAGCTGCGCCAGATGCTCCACGAAGCTGCGGATGCCGCCTTCGTAGTGGAAGTCGTCGCGACGACCGTCGCCGCGCTCATCGGCGAGCACGATCTTGACGCCGGAGTTGAGGAACGACAGTTCGCGCAGGCGACGGGCCAGGATGTCGTAGTGGAATTCCACGTTGTCGTGGAAGGCCACGGTCGACGGCCAGAAGCGCACGGTGGTGCCACGCTTGGTGGTGGTTTCCAGCTTGGCCAGCGGAGTCACGGCCGCACCGTTGCTGAATTCCTGCTGGTAGTGGAAGCCGTTCTGGAACACATCCACCAGCAGCTTCTGCGACAGCGCGTTGACCACGCTGACACCCACGCCGTGCAGGCCGCCGGACACCTTGTAGCTGTTGTCGTCGAACTTGCCGCCTGCGTGCAGCACGGTCATCACGACTTCGGCTGCCGAAACCTCACGGCCCAGCTTGGCGCTCATCTGCTCATGCTTGCCGGTCGGGATACCGCGACCGTTATCGGACACCGAGACCGAGCCATCGGTGTGGATCGTCACTGCCACGTGGTCGGCGTGGCCGGCCAACGCTTCGTCGATCGAGTTGTCGACGACCTCGAACACCATGTGGTGCAGGCCGGTGCCGTCATGCACATCACCGATGTACATGCCGGGACGCTTGCGGACAGCCTCCAGGCCTTCCAGGGCGGTAATGCTGTTGGCGTCGTAATTGCCGTTGTTTGCCGGGGTGTTCTGTTCGTCGCTCATTGCGCTTGCCGTAGGCTCCGCAGGTCGGTCACCGCGTGGAGCGATGCGCCGAGAATGAAAGGATTCCAACCCGAATTATACCAGCCGGGGTCGAGCGGCCCTGGTGTGACCACTATGGCACAGCCACGATCTGTGCATGTTCCACGTGGAACCGGGTGATGTCGGCCAGGTCCTGCAGTGCCGACGGGGTTTCGGTGGCCGTAATGAAGATCTGCGCCGGGCCATCAAGCAGGCGCTGCAGCACACGCGCCTGGTGGGTGCGGTCCAGCTCCGAGGCCAGGTCGTCGAGTGCGATCACCGGCCACTCGCCGCGCTGTTCCGCATAGTCCTCGGCCTGCGCCAGCAGGCACGCCAGCGCGGTCAGCTTGGCCTGACCACGTGACAGTGCGTCGCGACCGGGAATACTGTGGAAATCCACGCTCCAGTCCGCGCGGTGCGGGCCCACCGAGGTGTAGCCGGCCTGGCGGTCCCGCTCCCGGGCCAGAAGCAGGGCGTCGGCCAGAGGAAGTTCGTGGCGACGCCAGCCTGGGCTCAGTTCCAGCCCCTGGATTCCGAGTTGCGGAGCAAGGGTGGCTGCCAACGACACCGTGCGCTGCTGCAGTCGCTCCAGGTAGTGCTGGCGGCGGCTGGTCAGCGGTTCTCCCGCCTCGGCCAGCTCGTGATCCCAGGTATCGAGCATCCGCGACGGCCCGCCCTGTTTGAGCAGCGCATTGCGCTGCTTCAGTGCCCGCGAGTAGCGGCGCCACAAAGCGAGGAAATCAGGTTCCACGTGGAACAGGCCCCAATCGAGGTAGCGACGACGGGGTTCACCTCCACCGCTCACCAGCGCATGGCTGCCTGGCTCGAAGGTCACCACGGCCAGGGCGGCGCAGAGATTCCCGAGCTGCGCGACATCCTCGCCGTCCAATCGCCCTTTCCAGTCCTGACCGCTGTGGCGCAGGCCCGCCTTGCGGCGATGCGGCGGGTGATTGGCGCGCTGCTCGTCCCATTCAACGAAGATTTCCAGCGCCTCCTGGCCCTGACGGACCAGGCCATCGCGAACCCGGCCGCGAAAGCTGCGGCCATAGGCCATCAGGTGCAGGGCCTCGAGCACGCTGGTCTTACCGGCACCGTTGTCGCCGGTCAGCAGATTCAATCCTGGCTGCGGCAACAGGTCCACCGCGCTGAAGCGACGCAGTTGGTGCAGGGCGAGGCGGCGGATCTGCATGGGGCGCGAAGGACCATCCGCACTGGGCGGTAGAAGGGTGGGTAATCCATCAGCTTACTGCATCGGTCAAGCCGGTCGTGTTGCGGGCACCATCCGCCCCGGAACGCGACGGCTGCCGGCCACTGCTCGCTCGTTTCACGTGGTGTGCGGCTCATGCCTGCGGCCCCGCCGCAATCGGGAAGGGCGCGAATTCCTTCAAATCTGGGCACGGCACCACTCCGTAGGCCCACAGATTTCAGCAGTTTCACGGCCATCCAGTGGGAATCGCGGGATGCCTCAACGGCGATGCCAGCGGCAAACCACCCGGATTCCTTCAATTCTGCGGTCCAGGACCCTGGAGGGTTCCACAGAATTCAACGAATTCAGACCGACAGTTCCACGCTATCCACAGCGGGACGGTATGACTTATACACAAGGTATGGGCAATCTGTGGATAAAAAAGCCCTTCTACCGTGCCGGCGAAACTATCCACAGGTTCCCCCCCAGCCCGAAGGCCCTCTATACAGGGGGTTTCAGCCTCATAAACCTTTTTAAAATCAAACAGATAAGGCGTTTCTCCACGAAATCTGGCCCTACCATCACCACCATGCTTAAGATTTATACCCAGATTTAGAAGCTAGGCCCAGCCCGATCTGCCTCGAACGGGCCCTGTGGACAGTGGCGTCTGCAGCAACTGCAGTCATTCCTTCGCAGACGATCGCGAGGCCTGCTTCACCTGGGACAAGAAGGCCATTCGACTGAGCATGACGATCCAGCAGCCGGAATCCTGATTGCCTCCAATCCGAGAGCCCACTCGCACCGTCAATGTTGGAACCCAACGACGGGACAGCAGAGGTCCCCGTTCCAAGGCGTCGAATCTGCGCCTGTAGCAGGACGAACACTCATGCTCCACGTGGAACAAAAAAACGCCCGGGAAAATCCCGGGCGTCATTCGGTTCCACGTGGAACAGCGCTGGTGTCAGAGACGCAGCGGCATCACCACATGACGCGACTTCTCGCTGCTGGATTCACGCACCAGCGCCGAGGAGTTGGAGTCGCGCAGCTGGATGATGACTTCCTCGTCGCGCAGCGCCGAGAGGGCATCCAGCAGGTAGTTCACGTTGAAGCCGATGGCCAGATCGCTGACCGTGGTGTCGGCTTCGATCTCTTCCTGGGCTTCTTCCTGTTCCGGGTTGTGCGCGCTGATCTTCAGGTTGCCCGGCGAGACCTCCACGCGGATACCGCGGTACTTCTCGTTGGACAGGATCGCGGCACGCTGCAGCGAGGCACGCAGGGCTTCACGGTCAACCTTCACTTCGCGGTCGGCGCCGATCGGGATGACAGCCTCGTAATCCGGGAAACGGCCGTCGATCAGCTTCGAGGTGAAAGTGACATCGTCGCGCTTGACGCGCACGTGGCTGCGGCCGACTTCCAGCTCGATCTCGCGATCACCGCTTTCCAGCAGGCGCTGCAGTTCGGTCACGCCCTTGCGCGGCACGATGATCTGGCGCTTGGACCCGCTGGGCTTGGCCAGATCGGTTTCACACAGCGCCAGGCGATGACCGTCCGTGGCGACGGTACGCAGGGCGTCACCGCGCAGATCGAACAGCAGGCCGTTGAGGTAGTAGCGCACATCCTGCTGGGCCATCGCGAACGCGGTGCGTTCGATCAGCTCCTTCAGGGTCGCTTCGCCGATGGCGACGCGCTCGGTGGCTTCCACTTCGTCCACCGACGGGAAGTCGTTGGAGGGCAGGGTTGCCAGGGTGAAGCGACTGCGACCGGCCTGCACGGTGATCTTGTCACCGGTCTGCGAGACGGTGATCCGGCTGCCATCGGGCAGGGCGCGGATGATCTCGAACAGCTTGCGGGCGGGAATGGTGGTTTCGCCGTCCTGGGCATCTTCAACCGCGATCCGCGACACCATCTCCACTTCCAGGTCGGTACCGGTCAGCGACAGCTGGCCGTTCTGCACCTGGACCAGGAAATTGGCCAGAACCGGAAGGGTCTGGCGGCGTTCGACCACGTTGACGACCTGTGCCAACGGCTTGAGAAAGGCTTCGCGCTGCAGTGTGAAACGCATGTGGTTCCGTGCCCCTATGCTTTAAAAAATGTGGAATAAATCAAAAGCTTGGTGGTGCTGGTAGAGACAGAATCGCTGGAAAACAACGCTAAGTCTTTGTAAATAAAAGAATTTCAGACCTCGAAACCCTCTGTATTACCGCCCCCCAGGGGGTGGGGAAAGTTGTGGATAGAATCGGCGCGATTTCAGACGCCATTTTTATCCACAACGTGTCCCGCGCTTGCTACCGGATTCTGCACCGTTTTGTGCGATGACGCCTCATCGGCATCCGTGCATCATTCGCTCAGCTTCCGGATCAGCTTGTCCCAGTCCTCGCGGAGCTTGCCGTCGGTTTCCATCAGGGTCCGGATCTGGCGGCAGGCATGCAGCACCGTGGTGTGATCGCGACCGGCAAAGGCATCGCCGATCTCGGGCAGGCTGTGCTCGGTCAGTTCCTTGGTCAGGGCCATGGCGACCTGGCGCGGGCGGGCCAGCGAGCGGGTCCGACGCTTGGACAGCAGATCCTTGATCTGCAGGCCGTAGTAGTCGGCAACGGTTTTCTGGATGTTGGGAATGCTGATCGCCTGCTGCTGGGCACGCAGCAGGTCGCGCAGGGTTTCCTGGGCGAATTCGGTGGTGATCGCGCGGCCGGTGAAATTGGCGCGGGCGGTCAGGGTATTGAGCGCGCCTTCGAGGTCGCGCACGTTGGAGCGCATCTTCTTGGCGATCAGGAACGCAACGTCATCGGGAATCTCGGCACCGCGTTCGCGCGCCTTGGCCAGCACGATCGCGGCACGGGTCTCGAAGTCCGGCGGTTCGATCGCGACCGACAAGCCCCAGGCAAGCCGCGACTTCAGGCGCGCTTCCAGGCCTTCGACTTCGCGCGGATAGCGGTCGCAGGTCAGGATGATCTGCTGCTTGCCATCGAACAGCGCGTTGAAGGTGTGGAAGAACTCTTCCTGGGTGCGGTCCTTGCCGGCGAAGAACTGGATGTCATCGATCAGCAGCGCGTCCACCTGCTGGAACTGGCGCTTGAACTGATCCATGGTCTTTTCCTGCAGGGCCCGGATCATCGCGCTGAAGAACTGCTCCGAACGCAGGTACAGCACCTTCGCCCCTGGGTTGGCCTGGCGCATGGCGTTGCCGGCGGCGAACATCAGGTGGGTCTTGCCCAGGCCGGTGCCTCCGTACAGCAGCAGCGGGTTGTGCGCACGGTCGCCCGGCTTCTGCGCCGCCTGGAAGGCAGCGGCCAGGCCCAACTGGTTGCTGCGGCCTTCGACGAAGTTGGCGAAGGTGTAGTGGTTGTCCAGGTTGCCGGCGAACGGCACCTGCGGTTCGCTGGAGACGTGCGCCGACGGCGTGGAAACCGGCGCGTTCTGCGCCTCCACCGGGCGTGGGCGCGAGCCGATTTCAAGAAAAACGTCGCTGAAACCGGCGAAATGAGCCAGCAGTTCGCGGATCCGGGCCAGGTACAGCTCGCGGACCTGGTCGACGATGAAGGCATTCGGTGCATACAGCACCAGGCTGTCCACGCGCAGATCGGCCTGCAGCGGCTTCAACCAGGTATGAACGTCTTCCGGCGGGAACTCCGCTTCGAGGCGCTCGAGACTACGGGACCAAGCATCCATCAGCAATAATCGTCCGGTGGCCGGGGCGTGGACGCGACAAGGCGCCCAAACACAGGCCGGAAAGGGGGGAAATGGATGGCTCAGACTACCACCGAGCGCCCGCCTTCGGAATGCTTGTCCCCTACTTATTCACAAAAACATCCACAGCTATTGCACAGGGCAGTGAATTGGCGTAGCTGCCAGGGCTTGACTTGGGGCGGGGTACCTCTCTAGAATTTCCGGTTCTTTCCGTCCCATTCATACGAGAGGCCCCCAATGGCCACGAAGCGCACCTACCAGCCCAGCAACCTCAAGCGTAAGCGCGACCACGGCTTCCGTGCCCGTATGAAGACCGCTGACGGCCGCAAGATCCTGTCGCGTCGCCGCGCCAAGGGCCGCAAAGTCCTGAGCGCCTGATTGCCATGCCGCACCTCGCGGCAGACGCAATCCCTTCGACAGTGAATACTGCAGACCCGCGCAAGCGATTCCCTCGCTCTGCGCGGGTTCGCACGCGTGCCGAATACTCAACGGTCTTCAACGGCGCCCGCCGTGTGTCCGATCCGCTGATGACCCTGCACTGGCTGCCGGCTGACCGGCCGGCCAGGCTGGGTCTGGCGGTTTCCCGCAAGGTTGATCCGAACGCCGTCGGGCGTAACCGGATCAAGCGCGTCCTGCGCGACATCCTGCGTCAGACACGTACCGAAATCCAGCCAGGCGACTTCGTCGTCGTGGCTCGTAGTGCTGCGCGTTCCGCCAGCAACGACGAGATCCGCCAGGCCTTCCTGCGCCTGCTGCGTCGCCTGCGTGCATTGCCCACGCCGGGCGTGGACGGCACAATGCCGCCGCCTGATGGCATCGCAACTCCTTCTTTGACCGAGCCGGCATCGCGTCCCGGCCCCGCCGAGCCTGCCCGCTGATGAACCAGACCCGCGTATTCCTCATTTTTGCCTGGCTGATGGTGGCCGTGCTGCTGTGGATGGAGTGGAGCCGTGAAAAGGCTGCTCCGACCCCGGCCCCGACGACCACGTCGGCCCCGGCCGCCGCACAGAGCGTTCCGGGTGCAACCCCGGGCGCCATCCCCAGTGCCCAGGTTCCGGGTGCCCCCGGCCAGGCCGCCGTGCAGGCCCAGGCCAGTGCCACCCCGGCCAGCCAGCGCGTGACCGTTACCACCGACGTGCTGCGCATGGTGCTCGATGGCGGCCGCGTGCTCGATGCCGAGCTGCTGCAGTTCCCGCAGACCAAGGACGAAGGCAGCCCGCCGGTGCGCCTGCTGACCGAAGACCCCGCGCATCCGTACAGCGCGATCAGCGGCTGGGCCAGCGAGGACAAGAACACTCCGGTCCCGGGCGCTGACGGCTTCAAGCTGGTCGGTGACACCAACGACTTCGTGCTGGCCAAGGGCCAGAACGAGCTGCAGATCCCGTTCGTGTGGACCGCCGACAACGGCGTGACCATCAAGCGCACCCTGACCGTCTCGCGCAACGAGTACGCCGTGCGCTTCAAGGACGAAGTCAGCAACACCGGCACCGCGCCGTGGAACGGTTACGTCTACCGCACCCTGGACCGCACCCCGACGATCCTGTCGCGGAGCATGACCAACCCGGACTCCTTCAGCTTCAACGGCGCCACCTGGTACGACAACGACAAGAAGTACCAGCGTCGTGCGTTCAAGGACTACCTGGAAGACGGCACGCTGAACCAGAACATCACCGGCGGCTGGCTGGCGATGCTGCAGCACCATTTCTTCACCGCCTGGATCCCGCAGAAGGACCAGACCGCGCACTACGTGCTGTCGCAGGTGGCCGGTCGTGACCTGATCGAAGCGCGTGGCCCGGCCTTCACCGTGGCCCCGGGCCAGTCCACCAGCACCGAGGCCCGCCTGTGGGTCGGCCCGAAGCTGGTCAACCTGATCGCCAAGGAAGACGTGCCGGGCCTGGACCGCGTGGTCGACTACAGCCGCTTCTCGATGATGGCGGTGATCGGCCAGGGCCTGTTCTGGGTGCTGAACCAGGTGCACAAGCTGGTCGGCAACTGGGGCTGGGCGATTGTCGGCCTGGTGGTGCTGCTGAAGCTGGTGCTGTATCCGTTGTCGGCCGTGCAGTACAAGAGCGGCGCCAAGATGCGTCGCTTCCAGCCGCGCATCGCGCAGCTGAAGGAACGCTATGGCGACGACCGCCAGAAGTTCCAGACCGCGATGATGGAGCTGTACAAGAAGGAAAAGATCAATCCGATGGGCGGCTGCCTGCCGATCCTCATCCAGATGCCGATCTTCTTCGCCCTGTACTGGGTGCTGGTCGAGTCGGTCGAGCTGCGCCAGGCGCCGTGGCTGGGCTGGATCCAGGACCTGACCGCACGCGACCCGTACTTCATCCTGCCGGTCATCAACGTGGCGGTGATGTGGTTCACCCAGAAGCTGACCCCGGCACCGGGCATGGACCCGATGCAGCAGAAGATGATGCAGTTCATGCCGCTGGTGTTCGGCGTCATGATGGCCTTCATGCCGTCCGGCCTGGTGCTGTACTGGGTGGTCAACGGCGGCCTAGGCCTGCTGCAGCAGTGGTGGATGACCAAGCGCCATGGCGGCGATCCGGTCCCGGCCACCACTGCCCCGGCCCCGGTCAAGAAGAAGTAACGCCGACCTGTAGAGTCGACTGTTAGTCGACTGGCGTTGGGGATGGAGCAGTCGACCAAGGTCGACTCTACCCCCCGGTCGATGAAAAGCCCGCCGCAAGGCGGGCTTTTCGCATGCGGCGTTAGAATTCCCGGCACACCGTTCCTCCCACCTTCGAGTCCACCATGCCGCGTGCGCTGTCGTTCCGCCTGTTCCTGCCCTCGCTGTTGTTGACCCTGGTCGTGGCCGGGTGTGGCGACAAGGATGCGAAGGCACCGGCGGCCGCCGTCACCCAGCCCAGCGCGCAGGCCGCGGCCGCCGCTGATCCGGCCGCCGCACCGCTGCTGGCCGCGCTGCAGAAGCAGCTCGACGGCTACCGCCGGATCATCGTGCTGCTGGCCGACGAGGAACAGCAGTCGGCCGCAGACCGCGGTACCTCCACGCGTGTGGGGCAGCAGCTGTTCCACGATGGGCTGGAACAGCGCACGGCCATCGCCGCGCAGTTCGACACCCTGTTGCGCGGTTCCAGCCCGCAGCGCTTCGCCACCCTCGGTACCGTTCTGGACTACATCGAATCGGCACCGGAACTGTTCGATGCCGACCGCCTGGCGTTCCGCGAAGTGCTGCGTGATCTGCACGAACGGGTCGGTACCGATTCGTCGCTGCCGGCGGTGAAACTGCACCAGCGCATCGGCGAAGACCTGGAAGCACTCGATGAAATCGAGCGCAACTACAACCAGGAACTGACCCGGATCTTCAGCCGCTTCGAGCGCACCCGTGCCATCGAACTGAAGCGCGAGAAGTGGGACGACTACATCGCCCACCTGCACAAGGACTACAGCCGCGAAGCGATCCTGCGCGACTACGGGGTGATCGAGCCGTACCCGATGTCGATGAAGGACAGCGACCGGGAGATCTTCGGCCGCGACCTGCCGCCGAAGACCGTGGTGCTGACCTTCGACGACGGCCCGCACAAGGCCTACACCGATGAAGTGGTGGCCATCCTCAAGCGCTACGACGTGCCGGGTGTGTTCTTCGAGGTGGGCCGCAACCTGGGCAAGGTCGAGGCGGACGGCAAGGTCAGCCTCGGGCCGATGGCGAAGATCAGCCGCAGCCTGATGGAAGAGGGCTATGCGGTCGGCAACCACAGCCTGACCCACGCCCAGCTGTCGCGCACCACCGGCGACGCGCTGCGCCAGCAGGTACTGGACACCGATACGCTGCTGAAGGACGTCGACAGCAAGCGCGCGCCCCTGTTCCGCTTCCCCTACGGTGCACGCAACGCTGAAGGCCTGCAGCTGCTCAACGAGGCAGGGCTGAAGTCGATCATGTGGAACATCGACTCGATGGACTGGGCCGATCCTGTGCCGGAGTCGATCGTGCAGCGCGTGCTCGACCAGGTGAACAAGGAACAGCGCGGCATCATCCTGTTCCACGACATCCACGACCGTGCGGTGAAGGCGCTGCCGCAGATCCTCGACCGCCTGATCGCCGACGGCTACCAGTTCGCCGGCTGGAACGGCCGCGACTTCACCGTCGCTCGCGCGCGCAAGGGCGCGGCCAGTGATGCCACCGTCACCACCGGCTACGAGAAGTCGTGGGCGATCGTGGTCGGCATCGACAGTTACGCCAAGTGGCCGAAGCTGGAGTACGCCAGCCACGATGCGCAGGCGGTGGCCGACACGCTGACAGGGCAGTTCGGCTTCCCCTCTTCGCAGGTGATCGTGCTGAAGAACGAGCAGGCCACCCGCAACAACATCCTGGCCGCCTTCCACGACCGCCTGGCGGACGACCGCACCGGAAAGAACGACCGCGTGTTCGTGTTCTTCGCCGGCCATGGTGCGACCCGCCAGCTCGCCTCCGGGCGCGACCTTGGCTACATCATCCCGGTGGATTCGGACCCGAAAGAGTTCGCCACCGACGCGATCGCGATGACCGACATCCAGAACATCGCCGAGAGCATGCAGGCCAAGCACGTGATGTTCGTGATGGATGCCTGCTACAGCGGCCTGGGCCTGACCCGAGGTGGCCCGTCGTCGTCGTCGTTCCTGCGCGAGAACGCACGCCGCAGCGCGCGGCAGATGCTGACCGCCGGCGGTGCCGACCAGCAGGTGGCCGATGCCGGCCCGAACGGCCATTCGGTGTTCACCTGGGTGCTGCTGCAGGCGCTGGCCGGCAAGGGTGACCTCAACGGTGATGGCCTGATCACCGGTACCGAGCTGGCCGCGTACGTGGCGCCGGCGGTTTCGGCGGTTTCGCACCAGACCCCGGCCTTCGGCAGCCTGCCCGGTTCGCAGGGCGGCGAGTTCGTATTCCAGGTGCCGGACAGCCAGGAGTTCCTCAACGCCGGTACGCGCCAGCTGACCGCCGATGCGATCGCGTTGAACAACAAGGTCGATGCGGCCAGCGAAGCCAAGGGCAGCCAGGCGCCGGTGACCGTGGCCGACCTGCAGGGCGGCAAGGCCAGGCTGGTGGTGCCCAGTGCCGGCCCGGCCTCGGACCGCCAGCGCGCGCAGCAGGCCAATGACCGTGGCCTGCAGCTGTATCGCGAGAAGCAGTACGACCAAGCCGCTGCCGAGTTCACCGAAGCACTGAAGCTGCGCCCGGACTTCGCGCAGGCGGCGAACAACCTCGGCTTCGTCTACTACCGTCAGCAGCGCTATGCGGAAGCGGCGCGCTGGCTGGAGAACACGCTGAAGATCGACCCGTCGCGCGCGGTGGCCCATCTCAACCTGGGCGATGCCTACTTCAACGCAGGCGACAAAGCCAAGGCCAGGCAGGCCTATACCACCTACCTGGCGCTGCAGCCGCAGGGCAGCGGCGCCGCGCAGGCGCGCGCGCAGCTGGAGAAGCTCTGAGCCATGGACACCACGATCCACACGGACACCATCGTAGCCATCGCCAGCGCTCCCGGTGCCGGGGGCGTCGGCCTGCTGCGCCTGTCCGGCCCGCGCGCGGCGGCCATCGCCAACGCACTGGGTGCGCCTGCACTGCGCCCGCGCCATGCGCATTACGCGCGCCTGCGCGACGCCGACGGTGAGGTGATCGACGATGGCATCGTGCTGTGGTTCCCGGCGCCGAACAGCTTTACCGGCGAAGAAGTGGTGGAACTGCAGGGACACGGCAGCCCGGTGCTGTTGCAGCTGCTGGTCGCGCGCTGCATCGCGCTGGGTGCGCGCCAGGCGCGGCCGGGTGAGTTCAGCGAACGGGCGTTCCTCAACGGCAAGCTCGACCTGGCCCAGGCTGAGGCCATCGCCGACCTGATCGCCGCCGGTGACAACCGTGCCGCGCGCGCTGCACGACGTTCACTGGACGGAGTGTTCTCGCGCCGCATCGAGGCCGTGGTCGAACAGCTGGTGCTGCTGCGCATCCACGTGGAAGCGGCCATCGACTTCGCCGACGAACCGCTGGATACGCTCGGTGGCGCGCAGGTGCGGCGCGGGCTGGAACAGGCGCGCAGCGATCTGGCCCTGTTGCGCCGCGACGCCGAGCGCGGCCGTCGCCTGCGCGATGGCCTGCACGCGGTGCTGATCGGGCCACCGAATGCCGGCAAGAGTTCATTGCTCAATGCGCTGGCTGGCAGCGAGCGAGCGATCGTCACCGACATCGCCGGTACCACCCGCGACACCCTGCGCGAGACCATCCGCCTGGATGGCCTGGAGCTGACCCTGGTCGATACCGCCGGCCTGCGCGACGGTGGCGACGCCATCGAGCGCGAAGGCATGCGTCGAGCGCATGTGGAAATCGAGCGCACCGACCTGGCGCTGATCGTGCTGGATGCACGCGATCCGGCGGCCGGTGAAGCGGCCCTCGGTGATGCAGTGATGGCGGTGCCGCACAAGGTCTACATCCACAACAAGTCGGACCTGCTGGATGTGCTGCCGACGCTGGACGATCCGGATCGCGTGTTCGTTTCGGCCGCGACCGGTGCCGGGCTCGATGACCTGCATGTGCGCCTGCGTTCGATTGCGTCGGCCGGGGCAGGCGAACAGGTGGACGGCGAATTCTCCGCACGCACCCGCCACGTCGATGCGATCGAGCGCGCGCAGGAACATGCGCAGCGCGCCGACGGTGAGCTGGCCCACGAACACCTGGAACTGGCCGCCGAGGAACTGCGGCTGGCCCACGATGCACTGGGCCAGATCACCGGGCAGATGAGTGCCGATGACCTGCTGGGGCGGATCTTCTCCAGCTTCTGCATCGGCAAGTAAGGCCCGGGGCAGATCCCCGAACGGGCTCACGCTCTGGTGGGTGCCAACCTTGGTTGGCACAGGGCATCCGGGGTCATGGACGCCGGCCGGCAGAGCGCCGACCAAGGTCGGCGACTACCGGACGCGTGGGGTCCCCCGCCTGTCACATTGCCGCCGCATACTGACGCCCATCACATACCGCTTGGGGAAGTCGCAGTGAAGTCGTGGGGTTGTGCGTTGCTGTTGTCGCTGGCCGTGGCACCATCGGTGGCCATGAGTGCTGAATCCTCCACCCCGGCCGCACACAAGGTGTCGGTCTATGGCCACCGAGGCGCAAGCGCGCTGCTGCCGGAGCACACCCTGGCCGCCTATGCGCAGGCGATTGCCGATGGCGCCGACTACATCGAACCGGACCTGGTGATGACCAGGGATGGGGTGATGGTGGCCCGCCACGAGAACGAGATCAGCGGCACCACCGACGTGGCCTCGCATCCCGAGTTCGCCAGCCGCCGTACCAGCAAGGTCATCGACGGGCAGAAGGTCGAGGGCTGGTTCACCGAAGACTTCACCCTGGCCGAGCTGAAGACGCTGTACGCGCGTGAGCGCCTGCCGGAACTGCGCAGCACCGCCTACGATGGCCAGTTCCGCATTGCCAGCCTCGACGAGATCCTGGCCTTCCTGGTGCAGCAGGCGGGCCGTGCCAACCGTGGCATCGGCCTGGTGCCGGAGATCAAGCACCCGACCTACTTCCAGTCGATCGGCCTGCCGATGGAAGACAAACTGCTGGCGGCGCTGCGCGGCAATGCCTATACCAACGTCGGCCCGGTCACCATCCAGTCGTTCGAGACCGCCAACCTGCGCTACCTGCGCGGCAAGATCCCGCGCGACAGCAACATCCGCCTGCTGCAGCTGCTGTGGAAGGGCGATACCCAGCCGGCCGACGTCGCCAAGGCCGGTGGCAGGCTGACCTACGCACAGATGATGACCCCGGCCGGCCTGAAGGACATCGCCGTCTACGCCGACAGCATCGGCCCGGAGCTGCGTTCGATCATTCCGCTGGATGACAAGGGCGCGCTGGGCACACCCACCTCGCTGGTGCGCGATGCGCATGCGGTGGGCCTGATGGTGATCCCGTACACCTTCCGCCCGGAGAACCACTTCCAGGCCAGCGACCTGCGCAGGGGTGCCGACAATGCACGCAACGCCGAGGGTTCGATCGCCGAGATGCGCGCGTACCTGGCCACCGGCATCGATGCCTTCTTCACCGACGACCCGGCGCTGGGCCGGCAGGCGGTGGATGGGATGGGCAGGGCGGGGAACGCGGCCAACTGATCCGTCCGATCGCCGAATGTCGTGCGGTAGTGGCCAACCTTGGTTGGCCCCATGGGAACAGCGCCGACCAAGGTCGGCATCTACCACACCTCAGCCGCGCGGATCGTCCGGCCGCCGGAATGGAATCACCACGTAGTCCTGGCCCTCGCGTGGCTGCCACAGCACCGGCACGCGCTGCGGTGACGGCGGCTCCAGCTCGTCGTCGGCCAGCGGTTCGGCCTCATCCTCTTCGTCTTCCCAGCTGTAGCGCTGGCGCGGCGGCAGGGGGTCGGCGTTGCGGAACAGCAGCGCGGCAATGATGCCGGCGAAGGCGCCGCCCATGTGCGACTGCCACGACACGCCGTCGGCGTGCGGCAGGACGGTCATCAGCATGCCACCGTAGAACAGCATGCCGATCAGGCCGGTGGCGATCGCCGCGCGGTCGCGACGCAGCAGGCCGAGGCTGGCGAGCAGGAACATCAGGCCGTGGGTCACGCCACTGGCGCCCAGGTGCACGCTGCCCGGATTGCCCAGCATCCAGGCACCCAGGCCCGAGCCCAGCCACAGCAGGGGCAGGGCGCGCACGGTGGCTTTTGGATAGACGCTGCCGGCCAGGGTGCCGAGGATCAGGATGGCGATGCTGTTGGCGGCGATGTGCTCGACCGAGGCATGCAGCATCGGGCCACCGACCAGGCCGAGCAGGCCCTTGGCTTCCAGCGGCGCTACCGCCCAGAGGCGCCAGTCGAACGTGCCCTGCAGGGCGAACACGGCCACCAGCACCAGCACGGCGGCCAGGCTGACATTGAACGCCCGCAGGATGCGCGAGCGGTCATTGCGGGGGGCCGGTACGTCGCCGGCGGGCAGGGGCGCGTTGTTGTCCATACCTCAGCAATGGCGGTGGTTGCCGCGAAACCAAGGCCGCCGCGGCGGGAGAGTGGAGACGGCCGGCGGGATAATCCCGCCGGCCGTGCCGTTCAGCGATTCAGCTTCAGGCGTGGCCCGATCCTTCCTTCGGCGGGTACTTCAGGCTCAGCACCACGGTGGCGGCGATGATCACCGCGACCACGCCCAGCGACACCGGGGTCGGGATCTTGAACAGGTCGATGATCATCATCTTGATGCCGATGAAGCCCAGCACCAGCGCCAGGCCATACGGCAGCAGGTGGAAGCGGTCGGCCATGCCGGCCAGCAGGAAGAACATCGCGCGCAGGCCCAGCACCGCGAACACGTTGGAGGTGAGCACGATGAACGGGTCGGTGGTGATCGCGAAGATCGCCGGGATGCTGTCCACGGCGAAGATCACGTCGGTGACCGCGATCAGGATCAGTACCGCGAACAGCGGGGTGAACCAGCGCACGCCATCGCGCTTCACGCTCAGCGCGTTGCCGGCGTAGTCCGGCAGCAGGCGCAGGTGCTTGCGCATCCAGCGCAGGGCCGGATTGGTCTCCAGATCGGGCTCCTGGCCGGCGGCGAACCACATCTTCCAGCCGGTGAACAGCAGGAAGGCACCGAACACGTAAAGCAGCCAATGGAACTGGCTGATCAGCACGCTACCAGCGAAGATCATGATCGTACGCAGCACGATCGCACCCAGGATGCCGATGATCAGCACCTTCTGGCGCTGTTCCTCCGGCACCGCGAAGTAGCTCATGATCATCAGGAAGACAAAGATGTTGTCGACCGCCAGCGCCTTCTCGACCAGGTAGCCGGTCAGGAATTCGAGGCCGACCTTGTTGGCCACGACCTGGCCGGCGGTCTCATTCAGGTAGTACCAGAGGCCGGCGTTGAACAGCAGGGCCAGCGCGACCCAGCCGATCGACCACCACAGGGCCTCCTTGAAGGTGACCTTGTGCGGTCCACCATGGCGCATCAACACGAGGTCGACCAGCAGGGCGATGACCACCACCGCTGCGAAGCCGCCCCACAACCACACGTTACCGATCGTCTGCATTGGGAATGTCCGTTGGAAAGATGAATGCCAGGCCGGACGGCGAGGATCTGCAACGGAGGATCGGGTGGGGATCCAGGGACAGAGCTTCGCCAGTACGGCGAAGGTCTCGCTCGCAGTTCCAATGGCTGGAACTGCCGTTGCACCGGAGCCTGCGGGCTCGAATTGACGGCGACAACGTCTGGGAGCTACTCCCCTTCTGGCGCCGATTCTGCCGTCTGCCCGGGCCGCCGTCAAATGCCGCGCCCGTCCTGGATTTCCGGCCCCCGCCGCCCCCCGGCTACAATGGGCGGATGAATACCCCCCTTCCGATTGTCCGCCTCAAGAACGCGTGGCGTTCCAGCCACCCGTGGATCTTCCAGAAACTGGTCGAGAAGCCGACCGTCCGGCCCAAGCCCGGCTCCATCGTCGACGTGGTCGGCATCGATGGCGAGTTCATTGGCCGGGGGTTCTACAACGGGCATTCGCGCATTGCCGTGCGCATCCTCGAAACCGACCCGAACGTGCCGGTCGATGCCGGCTGGTTCTCGCGCAAGATCGCCCAGGCGGTGTCGCTGCGCCGTGAGGTGCTGAAGCTCGATGCGGTGTCCGATGCCTGGCGCGTGGTGCACAGCGAAGGCGACGGCCTGTCCGGCCTGGTGGTCGACCGCTACGGCGACCTGGTGGTGGTCGAGTTCTTCGCCGCCGGCATGTTCCGCCACCGCGAGTGGATCTACGACGCGCTGCGCGAGCAGTTCCCCGGCTGCCGCTTCCACAGCTTCGCCGACGAGCACGTGCAGAAGCAGGAAAGCTTCGACTTCCACGGCAATACCACCACCGAAGCAGCGGTGATCACCGAGTACGGCATCAAGTTCCGCGCCGACCCGGCCGGTGCCCACAAGACCGGTTTCTTCGCCGACCAGCGCGAGAACCGCGAGTGGCTGAGCCAGCAGGTGGAAGGCAAGAGCGTGCTCGACCTGTGCTGCAACACCGGCGGTTTCGCGGTGTATGCGGCGGCGCGTGGCGCCTCGGACGTGGTCGGCATCGACATCGATGAAGACGTCATCCAGATCGCCAAGGGCAATTCGCGCCTGAACAACGTGCGCCCGAAGTTCGTCCAGTCCGACATCTTCCCGTGGCTGCGTGATGCCGCCAACCGCGGCGAGCAGTACGACGTGGTGATCCTGGACCCGGCGAAGATGACCCGCGACCGCGACCAGGTGATCACCGCGCTGAAGAAGTACCTGGACATGAACAAGCTGGCGCTGGGCGTGGTCAAGCCCGGTGGCCTGTTCGCCACGTTCTCCTGCACCGGCCTGGTGGCCGAGGACCAGTTCCTCGACATGCTGCGCCGCGCGGCGTATTTCTCCGGCCGCACGATCCAGATCCTGAAGGTGGCCGGCGCCGGTCCGGACCATCCGTTCATGGCCCACGTGCAGGAATCGCGTTACCTGAAGGCGGTGTTCTGCCGCGTGGTGGATTGATGCCTGCCTGTAGAGTCGAGCCATGCTCGACTCGCGGTGCCTGATCAGTCGAGCATGGCTCGGCTCTACAAATCAGCGGGCCGCAGCGCTATGGTCGGGCTCTTCCCAATGCCGGTGAGAGCCCATGCCTTCGTTGCGCCACCTGTCCGTCGTGCTTGCCCTGGCGCTGTGCGCGCCGCTGTCCGCCCACGCCGTTGAGTTCAGCGCGCAGGAGCTGGCCCGTGCCAAGGTGCTGCAACAGCGCCTGGTCACCCTCGACAGCCATCTGGATACGCCGGCCAACTTCGGTCGCAGCGGCTTCGACATCGAGCAGCGCCACGACCGCAACGCGCTTTCGCAGGTGGACTACCCGCGCATGGTCGAAGGGGCGCTGGACGGCGGCTTCTGGGCGATCTACACCGACCAGGGCGACCGCAGCGCAGCGGCTCACCTGGCCGAGCGTGACCATGGCCTGCAGCGGTTGCTGGAAATCCGCGAGATGCTGGCGGCCAATCCCGAGCGCTTCGCGCTGGCGCTGACCGCCGATGATGCCGCGCGGATCAAGGCCGCCGGCAAGCGCGTGGTCTACATCAGCATGGAAAACGCCAGCCCGCTGGTGGCCGATCCCAGCCTGCTGTCGTTCTATCACCGCGCCGGCCTGCGCCTGCTCAGCACCGTGCACTTTGCCAACAACGAGTTCGCCGATTCGGCCACCGATCCCAAGGGGGCGGAGTGGAAAGGCCTGAGCCCGGCCGGCAAGGAGCTGGTGCGGCAGGCGGTGAAGCTGGGCATCGTGATCGACCAGTCGCATGCCTCCGACGCAGTGTTCGACGACCTGCTGGCGATGATGCCGGTGCCGTTCGTGCTCTCGCACAGCTCGGCCAAGGCGGTCTACGACCACCCGCGCAATCTGGACGATGCACGCCTGCGCAAGCTGGCCAAGGCGGGCGGCGTGATCCAGGTGAATGCCTACGGCGGATACCTGATCGACACCGCCAAGACACCGGAGCGCAAGCAGGCCGAAGAAGCGCTGAGCAAGCAGCTGGGTGGCTGGGAAGGAATGGGCATCGAGCAGGGTGTCGCCCTGCTGAAGGCCGAGCAGGAACTGGACCACGAGCATCCGGTGCGCCATGCCAGCCTGGACGATTTCTTCGCCCACTTCGAGCACATCCTCAAGGTGGTCGGCCCCGAGCATGTGGGGATCGGCCTGGACTGGGATGGCGGCGGCGGCCTGAGCGACCTGCCCGATGTCAGCCAGCTGCCGAAGATCACCGCCTGGCTGCTGCGCAAGGGCTACACCGAGCAGCAGATTGCCGGCATCTGGGGCGGCAACCTGCTGCGGGTGATGCGCCAGGCGCAGGATTACGCCGCGGGCAAGTAGAGTCGAGCATGGCTCGACTCTACAAAGCGGCCCTTATTTCGCGATCAGCGCATGGCGACGGCTGTACAGGAAGTACAGCACCAGGCCGGCCACGTTCCACAGCAGGAAGTACAGCTGGGTGCGGTGCGGCAGGCTGATGAACAGGTAGATGCAGCCCAGCGCCGCCAGCGGGCCGACCACGAAGGCCAGCGGGGTGCGGAAGGTGCGCTCGCGGTTCGGTTCGCGCAGGCGCAGCACCACCAGGCAGATGCCCACCGCGGTGAACGCGGCCAGGGTACCGGCGTTGGCCAGCGCGGCGATCTCGTCCAGGCGCGCTACACCGGCCAGCGCCGAGACCACCACTGCCGTGAACAGCGTGGTCGCCACCGGCGTGCCGGTACGGGCGTTGACCTTGGACAGCCCGCGCGGCAGCAGGCCATCGCGGCTCATCACGAAGAAGATGCGGCTCTGGCCATACAGGAAGGCCAACAGCACGGTAGGCAGGGCGATGATCGCGATCACGCCGATCACCATCGCCGCGGTCGGGTGGCCCAGCTGGCGCATGATCAGCGCCAGCGGCTCGGCGCTGTGGCCGAACACCGCGTAGCTCATCGCACCGACTGCCGCCAGCGCCACCAGCACGTAGACGATGGTGCAGCCGATCATCGAACCGATGATGCCGATCGACAGGTCGCGGCCCGGGTTCTTGGTTTCCTCGGCGGCGGTGGAGATCGCATCGAAGCCGTAGAACGCGAAGAAGATGATTGCCGCCGCGGCCATCACGCCGTGCTCGACGCCATCGGGGCCGATCGACTTGGCGAAGCCATACGGCATGAACGGCTGCAGGTTGGCGCTGTCGAAGGCGGGCAGGGCGACGGCGACGAAGATGGCCAGCGCGATCAGCTTGAACACCACCAGGATGGCGTTGAGGGTGGCGCTCTCCTTGGTACCGGCCATCAGCATGCCGGCCACCAGCCAGGTGATGACGATCGCCGGCAGGTTGATCATGCCGCCTTCCACGTGCGGGCCGGCGGCAAGCCAGGCCGGCAGGTGCACGTTCCAGCCGAACTGGGTGTGCACCCATTCCAGGAAGCCGACGAAGTAGCCGGACCAGCCCACCGCTACCGTACTCACCACCAGCGAGTACTCCAGGATCAGGCTCCAGCCCACCACCCAGGCGAACACCTCGCCCAGCGCACTGTAGCTGTAGGTGTAGGCGCTGCCGGCGGCCGGCATCATCGTCGACAGCTCGGCATAGGACAGCGCCGCGCAGGCGCAGACCGCGCCGGCGATGGCGAAGGAGATCAGCACGGCCGGGCCGGCCAGGTTGGCGCCGACGCCGATCAGCGTGTAGATGCCGGTACCGACGATGGCGCCGATGCCCAGCGCGATCAGGTGTGGCCAACTGAGCGTGGGGATCAGACGCCTGCCGGCTTCGTGGACGGTGACGGAATCTAGGGACTTGCGCCGGAACAGGGACATGCAGGCCTCGGAAGGGGTGACTAAGAACGACAAGTTCCCGAGTGTGACCGAACGCAGCGCAGCATTACCACTGACGGGGGTCGTGCATGTGTTGAATGCGTCAGCGATGGTGGCTCGCCATCAGCTGAAGTGACGAAATCAGCACAATTGCGGGCAAAAATCGAATTCGTACGAGGGCCCTCCGGTCGGCAGAGCCGATTCAGCGGGCGGGCGTCCAGCGCAGTGGGGTCAACGGGTCGGCCGGTTCAACCATTCAGCCCCAGGCGGATACCGAACCCCACCAGGAACAGGCCGGCCACGCGGCGCAGTGCGTCGCTGATCCGCGGGTGCTGGATCAGGCGGCGACGGGCCAGGTTGCCCACGCCGATCAGCATCGAGCAGTAGGCGATGCTGACCACCAGGATGATGCCGGCCAGTGCCGCGAAGGTGGCGATGCCCTGGTGCGCCTTCGGGTCGATGAACAGCGGCAGGAACGCCATGTAGAACAGGATCGCCTTCGGATTGAGCAGGCTGACCAGAATGGCCTGCTGGAAGTAGCGGCCCGGCTGCATGCGGATCGGTCCGGCGTCACCCCCATCGTGCTTCGGGGTCCGCAGCAGGCTGATGCCGACCCACACCAGGTAGGCCGCACCGAGGTACTGCACGGCATGGAACACCAGCGGATTGGCCTTCAGCAGTGCGGCCACGCCGGCCAGGGCCAGCCACATCAGGATCTGGTCGCCGACCAGCAGGCCGGCCAATGCGGTGTAGCCGCCACGCACGCCGCCACGGCCGGTGGCGGTCAGCAGGGTGAAGGTACCGGGGCCGGGCAGGGCGAGGAACACCAGCACGGCGACCAGAAACGTCCACAGGTCCTGGATGCCCATCCACGGCATGGCGGTGTTCTCTTGTTACGGGGGGCCGCCATTGTCGGCCAGCGCCGCGCTTGGCGACAGAGGGCTGGCGGGGCCGCCGGGCATGCCAGACAGCAGCGGTTGCAGGTGCTGGCGCAGCTGCGCGTGCAGCTGCCGCACCGCCGGCGAGAACTGCTTGCGATGCGGGCACACCAGCTGCAGCGGAATGCTGCTGCCAACGCCGTCGAGCAGCAGCTGCAGGCGCCCGGCCTGCACATCCTCGCGCAGGTCCAGCCAGGACTTGTAGGTGATGCCTTCGCCGGCCACGGCCCAGCGCCGCACCACATCGGCGTCGTCGCAGACCAGCGGACCGCGCACCGGAATCACGCTGCGGCGCCCTTCGACGTCGAATGACCAGCGATCGTAGGCGCGGCCACTGAGCTGGTAGACCAGGCAATCATGCTCACGCAGGTCCTCCAGACGGCCGGGTGTGCCGCGCCGCTGCAGGTAGTCGGGCGAGGCCGCGAGCACACGCCGGTTGCCTTCCAGCAGGGGCAGCGCGACGTAGTTGGCGTCGTCGAAGTGGCCGATGCGGATCGCTACGTCGACGGGATCGCGGAACACATCAGCGACTTCGTCGGACAGGCGCAGGTGCAGCCGCAGCCGCGGATGCGCGGCGCGGAAGGCGCTCAGCCAGGGCAGCAGCAGGTTGCGGCCGAAGTCCGACGGCGCCGACAGCTGCAGGGTGCCGTGCAGCTCGGTGTCCTCGCCCTGCACGCGCGCCTGGCCCTCGCGCAGGGTGGCAAGCACCTCCTGCGCATACGGCAGGTACAGCGCACCCTCGCCGGTCAGGCGCAGGCTGCGGGTGGTGCGCACGAACAGGCGCAGGTCCAGCTCGCGCTCCAGCCGCGCCACGGCGGCCGCGACCTGGCCGGGCAGCAGATCGGCCTCGCGCGCGGCCTGCGAGAAGCTGCCCAGCGCAGCCGTGCGGACGAACAACTGCAGGTCGTCGAAACGGATCATTTTCATTGCCGGAGTGAAAGTGCTGCCCGATTCTGCGCCTTTCTGCGAGAGCGCGCGCGGCGCAACCTGTCACCTCCTTCCCCACTGGACCGCTGCCATGCGCGCCATTGCCTACACCCAAGCCGGCCTGCCGATCGATGATGCCCAGGCCCTGATCGATATCGAACTGGAGCTGCCGCAGCCCGGCCCGCGTGACCTGCGCGTCGCCGTGCGCGCGGTGGCGGTCAATCCGGTCGACACCAAGGTGCGCCGCGGCGTGGCCACCGATGGCCCGCGCGTGCTCGGTTGGGATGCGGTCGGCATCGTCGACGCGGTGGGCAACGAAGTGACCCTGTTCCAGCCTGGCGATGCGGTCTACTACGCCGGCGTGATCGACCGCCCCGGCAGCAATGCGGAGTACCAGCTGGTGGACGAGCGCAGCGTCGGCCGCAAGCCGGCCAGTCTCGACGATGCCGCCGCCGCGGCGCTGCCGTTGACCGCGATCACCGCCTGGGAACTGCTGTTCGACCGCCTGCGCATCGCCGAGGGCGGCGGCGAAGGCCAGACCCTGCTGGTGATCGGCGCTGCCGGTGGCGTCGGATCAATCCTGGTGCAGCTGGCGCGGAAGCTGACCAAGCTGACGGTGATCGGCACCGCCTCGCGCCCGGATACCCAGGACTGGGTGTATGCGATGGGGGCGCACCATGTAATCGACCACAGCCTGCCGCTGGCCGAGGGCCTGGCGCGGCTGGGCATCAGCGAGGTGCAGCACGTGGCCAGCCTGACCCATTCCGATCAGCACTACGCGCAGATCGTGGAGCTGCTGGCGGCGCAGGGACAGCTGGGGCTGATCGATGATCCCGGCCAGGTCGATGTGATGGCGCTCAAGCGCAAGGCGTTGTCACTGCACTGGGAGTCGATGTTCACCCGCCCGCTGTACAAGACCGCGGACATGCAGCGCCAGCACGACCTGTTGAACCGGGTGGCCGAGCTGATCGACGCCGGCGTGTTGCAGACCACGCTGGGCGAGCACTTCGGGCGCATCGACGCGGCCAACCTGCGGCGCGCGCATGCGCTGCTGGAGAGCCATCGCGCCAAGGGCAAGATCGTGCTGGAAGGCTGGTAAGGCCGGGTCGTTCCCGCGCCCCTGCCTCAGGCCACGCCGTTGTCGACGTGTTCGGCAAAACCGGGTTGCTGGCGCAGGCGTTCGAACCAGGCCCCCACGTTCGGCAGCGCAGGCGTGCTGCCGGGCGTGCTGCGCCAGCGCTGGGTCGACAGGCCCAGCACGACATCGGCGAGGGTGAAGGTGTTGCCCGCCACGTAGCTGTCCGTAGCGGCGAGCTGCGCATCAAGCACGCCCATCAATCGATTCCACTGCACCAGGCTGGCCTCGGCGCGGGCATCATCCGGGTAGTCCGGGTGTTGCCGCACCCGGGCCATGAACACGTGGCGCCAGGCGCTGTTGAGGTCGCTGGCCTGCCAGTCCATCCACTGCTCGACGCGGGCCCGCGCCTGAGTGGTGGCGGGCAGCAGGTCGTCGCGCCCGGCGCGTGTGGCCAGGTAACGGCAGATGCTGTTGGACTCCCACAGCACGAAGCCGCCGTCGCGCAGTACCGGTACCTGCCGGTTGGGGTTCAGCGTGGCCAGCAGGTCCGGCGCCGGCGCCGGTTCGTGGTGCAGCGGCAGGTCGAGCCCGGCGCACAGCCACAGCACCTTGCGGACATTGATCGAGGTGGGCTTTCCGTACAGAGCGAGCATGGTCCTGACGCAGCGGCTGAGACTCGGCCAGCCTACACTTGCCACATGCAAACCGAATTCCTGCTCATTGGCGGCCTTCTATTGGCCGTGCTCATCCTGCAGCTGGTCGCCCTGCTGCGCCGCCCGCCGCATGACCGCCTGGAACAGGCCGTACGCGAGGAGGCCCGCTCCGGGCGCAGCGAACTGCGCGAGCAGCTCGATGGCTTCGCCCGCGCGCTGACCGACCTGTCGACCCGCACCGACCAGCGCCTGGACCTGCTGCGCGAAGCGCTGGGCGAAGACGCCCGCAAGGCGCGCGCCGAGGCCGCCGACAGCCAGCAGCGTGGCGCGGCGCTGATGGGGCAGCGCCTGCAGGAACTGCGCGGCCAGCTGGAAACCTTTGGCCAGCAGCAGGAGGCACGCATCCACGCCTTCGGCCAGCAGTTGCAGGAGCTCACCGCGCGCACCGATACCCAGCTCGGTGCACTGCGCCAGACCCTGGTGGACGACGCGCGCAAGGGCCGCGAAGAAGGCGCGCAGTCGCAGCAGCGCCTGACCGAGAGCCTGGGCCTGCGCCTGCAGGAACTGACCCAGCGCAACGAGCAGCGCTTCGCCGAGATGCGCACCACGCTGGAAGAACAGCTGCGCGCGCTGCAGAACGACAACGCGCAGAAGCTGGAGCAGATGCGCCACACCGTCGATGAGAAGCTGCAGTCGACGCTGGAAACGCGGCTGGGCAACTCGTTCAAGCTGGTTTCCGAACGGCTGGAACAGGTGCAGCGCGGCCTTGGCGAGATGCAGCAGCTGGCCACCGGCGTGGGCGACCTCAAGCGCGTGCTCACCAACGTCAAGAACCGCGGCAGCTGGGGCGAAGTGCAGCTGGAGAACATCCTCGAGCAGACCCTGACCCAGGAGCAGTACGCGCGTGCGGTGAAAGTGCGTCCGGACAGCGGTGAAATGGTCGATATCGCGGTGCGCCTGCCGGGGCGCAGCAGCGACGACACGCCGGTGTGGCTGCCGATCGACTCCAAGTTCCCGCGCGAGGACTACGAACGTCTGCTGGATGCGCAGGAGCAGGGCGATGCCGAGGGCGTGCGCCTGCAGGGCATCCAGCTGGAACGCGCGGTGCGCGTGCAGGCCAAGTCGATCTGCGACAAGTACATCGCGCCGCCGCACACCACCGACTTCGCGGTGATGTTCCTGCCCACCGAAGGCCTGTATGCCGAGGTGATCCGGCGCCCCGGCCTGGTCGACCTGCTGCAGCGCGAGCATCGCGTGGTGGTGGCCGGGCCGACCACGGTCACCGCGCTGCTCAACAGCCTGCAGATGGGTTTCCGCACGCTGGCCATCGAACAGCGCTCCAGCGAGGTGTGGAGCCTGCTGGGCGCGGTGAAGAGCGAGTTCGGCAAGTTCGCCGGCATCCTCGAGAAGGCCGAAAAGCAGATCACCACCGTCGGCCGCAGCATCGGCGAGGCCAGCCGCAAGACGCGCACCATCGAGCGCCGCCTGCGCGGCGTGGAATCGCTGGCTGCCGAACAGGCGCAGTCGCTGCTGGGCGACCTGGCCGAGGGGGACGCCACGGGAGAGGCCGAGGACGAGGGCAGCGACGGCGAGGAGGCCTGAGCCGCGCTGACACGCCGCCTGCATCGTCGGTGCGTATGCTGGCGGCCTGTCCGTTTCGATCAGGTATCGCCATGCGCCTGCGCTTCTATACCAGTCTTGTCCTGACCGTGCTGCTTTCCGCCTGCAGCAGCGCGCCACCGGTCGTGGCCACGGCGGGGCAGGCCGGCGCGGCCGCCACGCCCGAAGCCACCGAGGCCTACCGCGAAGCACGCGACGTCGACTGCCAGGCCGCCGGCGGCACCCTGCAGCGGCTGGGCCGCCTGCAGCGCGAGCAGTGCGTGATTCCCTATGCCGATGCCGGCAAGGCCTGCAGCGGCAAGAGCGACTGCACCGGCCAGTGCCTGGCCGGGGGGGAGGTGGCCGCTGGCAGCGCCACCACCGGTACCTGCCAGCGTGATGCCAGCCAGAACTTTGGTTGCCGCCAGCGCATCGAGGACGGCAAGGCGCAGGGCACGATCTGCGTGGACTGATCGTAGTGCCGGCCGCTGGCCGGCAACCGCATGAACCGCTGGGAACGATCGCAGCATTGCCGGCCGGCGGCCGCCACTACCGGCATCGCACGGCGCTATGCTGGTGGGCCATTCCCCGCTGTAGCCGGAGCCCCCCGCGTGAGCACTTCGATCCAGGACATTTCCCTCACCACCATCGACGGCCAGCCGTCCTCGCTTGCCGACTACCGGGGCAAGGTGCTGCTGCTGGTCAACGTCGCCTCCAAGTGCGGCCTGACCCCGCAGTACGAAGGCCTGCAGGCGCTGTATGCGGAAAAGCATGCACAGGGCCTGGAAGTGCTGGGCTTCCCGGCCAACAACTTCCTCGGCCAGGAGCCGGGCAGCGAGGCGGAAATCCAGCAGTTCTGCCAGCTCACCTACGATGTCAGCTTCCCGATGTTCTCCAAGATCAGCGTGGCCGGCGACGACGCCCACCCGCTGTACCAGCAGCTGACCGCCGCACAGCCGCAGTCGATCGGTGAAGGCCCGTTGCGCGAGCGCCTGGCCAGCAAGGAGATTCCGATTCATCCGGCACCGGCGGTGCTGTGGAACTTCGAGAAATTCCTGGTCGGCCGCGACGGCAAGGTCGTCGCGCGTTTCGCCCCGGACGTGGCCGCCGACGATGCGCGCCTGCGCGAGGCCATCGAGGCGGCGCTGGCGGCCTGAGGAAGCGTGCCAACCAAGGTTGGCACCTACCGGAAAGAAACGTCGCCGGAAAAGAAAAACCCCGCCGAGGCGGGGTTTCTCATGCGCCGATGAAACGACTCAGTGGGTCCACTGCGGCATCGGCATTGCATCGACCGGGATCGGCGAATTGGCATCGTCGTGGCCACGGTCGCGCTTGCTGCGCAGGTCGTTCTCGATCTGGTAGTTGCGGCGCTGCATCCACGCATCGCGGACCAGCGAGTACTCGTCCACCGCGGTGTCGCGCAGGTCGTCGATCGCCAGCAGCTGCGCGCGGGTGTCGACCAGCTGCAGGCCCTGCAGGCCGATGCGGACCTTGTCTTCTTCGATGCGGCGGATCGGCGACAGCGGGATGTCACCGGCCAGGCCGAACACATCACGCACGGTACGCGGGCCGAAGAACGGCAGTTCCACGTACCGCGAGCGACGCCAGCCCCACACGCCCAGGGTCTGGCCGAAGTCTTCATTGCGACGCGGCACCATCGCCTTGCTGGCCGGATCGAACAGGCCGCCGATACCCAGCGTGCTGTTCATCAGGAAGCGGCCCAGGCTGTCCCATGCATCGGCCCCGCGGCCCTGCAGCAGCTGGTTGGTGATGGTCACCGGCGCACGCAGGTTGCTGAAGAAGTTGCTGACGCCGGTACGGGCGAAGCGCGGCACCACATGGGTATAGGCGGTCGCCAGCGGACGGGCGATGCCGCGGTCGACCGCGTTGTTGAAGGTATGCACCTTGCGGTTGAACGGTTCCCACGGATCGTAGGCCGCCGCGTTGGTGGTATTGCCGGCGCCGCCATAGAGGGCGTCGAAATCATCGTCGCCGCCGGGTGCGGTGGCTGCTGCGGTGTTCGCTGCATTGCCATCAACGGGCGCCGCCGGAGTGGCCGGCGATGGTGCCGTGGCAACCGGCGCCTGCGCCGCCGGAGCGGCCACGGCAGGGTCGACCGTTCCGCCATCGGCAACTGCAGCGGGGGCTTCGGCAGCGGCATTGGCCGGAACCACAGTGCTGGCCGCCGGTGCATCACTGCGTGCGGGCTTGCCGGCGCAGGCGGTCAGGGCGGTGGCCAGGACGATCAGGGGGAGAGTGCGTACGACGTTCATGTCAGCTCGCAGCAGAAGTAGCGTTGAAATCCAGGTCGGGCGACAGCCGGTAGGCCGCGCTCAGCTCGTTGTAGCCGGCCGGCGCGCCGGAGATCGCCAGCGGGTGGCCGGCTTTGCGTGCACGTGCCGCCAGTTCGGCCAGCAGGGCCAGGCCGGCGCTGTCCACGCGCTCGACCTCGCCCAGCTCCAGCCGTGCCAGCTGGGCGGGCAGCGCCTGCAGCTGCGGCCACAGTGCGATCACTGCGGCACGATCCAGCACCCCGCGCAGGCGCAGGGTGTCGCCTTCCAGCAGTGCCAGTGCGTTACTTGCCATTGCCCGCGGGCCCGGCCTGCATGCTGCCGCTGTGCAGCTCGCTGGCCACCTGCTTGATGCCCTTCTGGCGCAGCGGGGTGTCGAACTGGTTGCGGAAGGTCTGCACGTAGGAGATGCCTTCGATGTTGACGTCGAAGATCTTCCACTGGCCGTTGACGTTGCGCATCCAGTACTCGACCGGGGTCGGCTCGCTGCCGGCACGCACCAGTTCGGTGCTGACGCGCACGCCGCGGTTGCCCGGCAGCGGGCTCTCGCCCTTCAGGCGGAAGCTCGGCTTGCCCTGGATGTTGAGCAGGGTCGAGCCGTAACGTTGCATCAGGCTGTCGGCCATGGCATCGGCGAACAGCTTGATGTCGGCATCCGAAGCGCCGCGGGCGTGCGGGCCCAGCACCAGGCGCGCGGCATAGTCGCGGTCGAAGGTGCGGTTCAGTTCGCTGTCGATGTAGCTGCGCAGGCTGGCCGGGTTGCTGCTGAACTCGCTCCGGCGCTGCTGCAGGGTGGTGAGGATGCGCGTGCTGGCATCGATCACCACCTTGCCGGCCTGGCCCTGGGTCGCGGCTGCGGCGGGGGCGGTGGCCTGGGCCTGGGCGAGGAACGGAGTAGCTGCCAGCAGCGCCGAAGCGAGCAGGGCCGGGATCAATTTCATCTTCATGGTTGCGGTTCCGTTGCAGGCGCCTGCGCGCCATCGTTGGGCTTCTGGCCAGCGCCGCCACCGGCGCCGCCACTGAACATGTACTTGCCGACCAGCTGGATCAGGTCCACGGCCGGCTGGGTGAAGACGATCTCGTCGCCGGCCTTCAGCACGTCCGGATCACCGCCCGGCTGCAGACCGATATAGCTCTCGCCGAGCAAACCACTGGTGAAGATGCCGGCCGAGGTGTCTGCCGGCAGGTCCTTGACCTTGCTGTCCATGCGCAGGGTCACGATCGATTCGAACTTCACCGGGTCCAGGTCGATCGAGGCGACCTGGCCCACGGTGACGCCGCCGATCTTCACCGGGGCCTGCTTGCGCAGCTGGCCGACCTGGGAGAAGCGTGCTTTCAGCTCGTAGCCCTGGCTTCCCCAGCTCCAGCGCTGGTTGGTCGAGGCCACGGCCAGCACCATCAGCGAGGCCAGGGCCAGCAGCAGGAAGGCGCCGACGGAGAATTCGAGTCTGGGACCGCGGATGGCCATGTGGATTACCTGATCGAGTCGTAGTGGCCGCGCGCGCCTGCGCACCGCCGGTGGAGGGGTTAGGTGAACAACATTGCCGACAACACGAAGTTGAACATCAGCACCAGCAGCGAGGCGTTGACCACCGCACGGGTGGTCGCCACCGAGGTGCCCTCGATGGTCGGCTCGGCGTGGAAACCAACGTAGGCGGCGACCAGCGCGGCGGTGCCGCCGAAGATCGCCGACTTCAGCATCGCCACGCCGAAGTCATCCCAGAAATCGACGCTGTTGCGCAGCGCCGACCAGAACACGCCGTTGTCCAGGCCCAGCACATGCACCGCTTCGAAGTAGCTGGCACTGATCGCCAGCGAGCAGAAGATGCCGGTCAGCAGCGGCACGGTCAGCACCGCCGCCCAGAAGCGCGGCGCCACCGCCTTGGCCACCGGATCGATCGCCATCAGTTCCAGCGCCTTGATCTGGTCGGTGGCTCGCATCAGGCCCAGTTCGGCGGCGATGGAACTGCCGGCGCGACCGATGAACAGCAGCGCGGTCAGCACCGGCGCCAGTTCGCGGTACAGCGACAGGCCGAGCAGGGTCGACAGCGCGTCGGCCGCACCGAAGGTGGTCAGCGTGCGGTAGCCCTGCAGGGTCAGCACCAGGCCGACGAAGGCGCCGCCGACGGCGATGATCGGCAGCGAGCGCGCGCCGATCTTGTAGATCTCGCGGGTCAGCTCGGCCAGGAAATCACGCGTGGGCAGCGAACCGCGCAGCACGGTCAGCGAGAACAGGCCGGCGCGGCCCAGCGAACGGGTGGCTTGCACGAACGGCATCAGGCAACCCTCGCGCGCGGCGCGGCATCGAACGGAATGGGGCCATCGGGCTGGCCATGCAGGAACTGCCGCAGCAGCGGATCCTGGCTGGATTGCAGCGCCTCGGGCGTGCCCTGGAACACGATGCCGCCATTGGCGATGGCGATCACCTGGTCGCAGATCGGCAGGGTCTCGTGCACGTGGTGGCTGACGATGATGCTGGTCAGGCCCAGGCTGTGGTTGAGGCGCTGGATCAGGCTCATGATCACCCCCGAGGCGATCGGGTCCAGCCCGGTCAGCGGCTCGTCGTAGATCATCAGCGGCGGGTCCAGTGCCAGCGCGCGGGCCAGTGCCACGCGGCGCGCCATGCCGCCGGACAGCTCGCGCGGCCAGGCCTCGGCGGCGGCCAGCAGGCCCACCGCGTGCAGCTTCATCTGCACCAGCCGGCGCAGCACGACCGCCGGCAGGCGGGTATGGGTGCGCAGCGGCAGCGCCACGTTCTCGGCCACGGTGAGGTCGGTCAGCAGGCCGTTGCCCTGCAGCAGCACGCCCACGCTCTTGCGCATTTCCAGCAGCGCGCTGCTGTCGTGCGGGATCGGCTTGCCGAACAGCGTGACCTCGCCGGCGACCGGGCGCAGTTCGCCGGTCAATGCCGCCAGCAGGGTCGACTTGCCGCTTCCGGATGGACCCAGCACGGCGGTGATGCTGCCCTTGGGCACCTGCAGCGACACATCGCGCAGGATCGTGCGCCCGCTCCGGTCGATGCGGACGTTGGATAACTGCACCAGACTGGAGGCGGAAGCCGACATGGGCACCATTAACGTTTTTTAGACATCGAAGGATCGGGCCCGTCGGCTGAACATAAGCAGACTGGACGGTCCAGTATTGTTGCACGACAAGGCTTGGCGCTGGCCGGGACAATCGGTGCGTACCCCGGAACAATCCGTACCGGTGGCGGGCCGACCATTGAATACTGCCTGCCGTCCTGCACACTGTGCATGATGAGTGACCCAGGCAGCGATTTCCGCCTCTACCATTCCAATTCCCTGGACGTGCTGGCCGCGCTGCTGGCGCGCAATGTGCGTGCGCCGGTCGCGGGCCAGCCGCTGTTGGCACCGGAAGTGGTGCTGATCCCGCAGGTGGCGATGCGGCGCTGGCTGCAAGCGACACTGGCCGCCGAGTTCGGTGTTGCCGCCAACCTCGAATTCCTCACCCCGGGCGAGTTCGTGGCCCGCGCGCTGAAGGCCAACGTCAGCGGCGAGCAGGACGACCTGGACGCGGCCGGCCTGCACTGGAAGCTGTACCAGGCACTGCGCGATCCGGCGCTGCTGGCACAGCCACCGATGCGCGCGCTGCAGTCCTACCTTGCCGGTGGCGACGCATTGAAGCCGTGGGCGCTGGCTGGCGAACTGGCCTCGGTGTTCGAGAAGTACCAGGCCTGGCGCCGCGACTGGCTGCTGCGCTGGGCGGCCGGTGCCGATCCGGCCGATCCGCAGGCGATCCTGTGGCGCACCATCACCCATGGCCACGACTACCGTGCGCGCCGCATCCAGGAATACCTGGACCGCTTCGAAGGGGCGGGCCAGCCGTTGCCGAAGGGCTTGCCGCTGCGCATGTCCGCGTTCGCGACGCTCAACATCTCCCCCGACGTGCTGCGGGTGATGGCCACCCAGGCACGGGTGGGCGAGCTGCATTTCTACATGCCCACGCCCGTGCAGTCGTACTGGGGCGACCTGCAGACCCTGGCCGAACGCCTTCGCAGCGGCGCGCCGGATCCGTTTGGCGAGGCCGCCGGCGAGAACCGTCTGCTCGAAGCCTGGGGCGCCGCGGGCCGCGACTTCATGGCGGTGCTGGGCAGCTACGAGGTGGTGCACCCGGCCGGTGAGATCGCCGCCTATTCCGATCCGGAAGAAGACACCCGGCCGACCCTGGACGAAGGCGGCCTGTCCGACAGCCTGCTGCATCGCCTGCAACGCGATCTGTTCCACCGTCGTGCACTGCCTTCGGGCGAACTGCGCGATGGGCTGCGCAGCGACGACCCCAGCCTGCAGGTACACGCCTGCCATACCCGCCTGCGCGAACTGCAGGTGCTGCACGACCAGCTGCGCAGCCTGCTGCAGGACGCGCGTTTCGACCCGCCGCTGCAGGCACGCGAGATCGCGGTGCTGGCGCCGGACATCGATCCCTACGTGCCGTACCTGGAAGCCGTGTTCGGTGGCCGTGGCGGCGAGGAAGAGCACATTCCCTATGCGCTGGCCGACAGCAGCCCGCTGGCCGGCGAGCCGCTGGCCGATGTGTTCGTGCATCTGTTGGGCCTGCCGGTCTCGCGCTTTGGCCTGAACGAAGTGCTGGACCTGCTGGCCAGCGCACCGCTGGCCGAAGCGGCCGGCCTGGAAGCGGTGGACTTCGACCGCCTGCATGGTTGGCTGCAGCAGGCGGGTGCGCGCTGGGGCCTGGACGCGAAGCATCGCGACCAGCACCAGGCACCGGCCGACGATGCCTACACCTGGCAGTTCGCGCTGGACCGGCTGGTGCTTGGCCATGCCACCGGCAGCGAGGCCGACCTGGCCGGCGTGGCGCCGTGGATCGAGCTGGAGGGCGGTGCGTTGGAAGCGCTGGACCGGCTGCTGCGCCTGTTGCGCGTACTGGCGGTCTACCAGCGTCGACTCGGCGAACTGCTGACCCCGGCGCAGTGGCGGCAGCGCCTGCTGTCGCTGCTGGACGCGCTGCTGCCGACCGCGCCCAGTTCGCCCAACAGCCAGCGCGCGCTGGAGCGCCTGCGCAAGCTGCTCAACCAGTTCGCCGAGGACGCTGCCAAGGCCGGCTTCAACGAAGGCGTGCCACCGGAGGTGGTGCGTGCGCACTTCGCCGGGGCACTGGGCGAGGCCGATACGCGCGCACCGTTGCTGACCGGTGGCATCAGCTTCGGCCGCATGGTGCCGATGCGCCTGCTGCCGTTCCGGGTGATCTGCGTGCTGGGCCTGAATGACGGCGATTTCCCGCGTCGCGACCCGGCCGCGGGACTCAACCAGCTCACCGCCGAACTGGATACACCGCGCCGCCGCCCGGGCGACCGCTCCACCCGCGAGGACGACCGTTTCCTGTTCCTGCAGCTGTTTGCCGCGGCGCAGGAGGTGTTCTATCTGAGCTACCTGGGTGCCGATCCACGCGATGGCAGTGTGCGCGAGCCATCAGTGTTGGTCAGTGAACTGATCGATGCCGCCGCTGCCTATCACCTGGATCCGACGATGGCGGTGCGCGACTTCACCGTGCGCCATGCCTTGCAGCCGTTCTCACCGGCGGCGTTCGGCGATGGTGATCCGCGCCGCTTCAGCTATCGCCGGCAATGGCATCCGGCGGCCGGTCGCCTCACCGGCCAGCGTGGCGGCCTGCTGCCCTGGTTCGACGCGCCGTTGCCGCCACCGCTCGACGATGCCGTGGAGGACGAGGTTGCACTTGATACCCTGCGCCGCTTCCTGTGTGACCCGGCCGGGCAGTTCCTGGCGCAGTCGCTGGGCCTGCGCCTGGCCGACGAGGTCGAAGAGGTGGATGACCTGGAGCCGCTGGTGCTGTCCTCGCGCGGCCCGGAAAAGCGCAGCGTGCAGGCGGCGGTGGTACGGGCCACGCTCAATGGCGACAGCGAGCCGCTGTATCCGCGGTTGCGCGCGCGTGGGCTGTTGCCGTCCGGTGCACTGGGTGAGCGCCAGTTCGAAGTGGAGCAGCTGAAGACCCGTCCGTATGCCAGCGCGCTGCTGGGCTGGATGCAGGGCGAACCATTGGAAAGCCGCCGGTATGAAGTCGATATCGACGGCGTGCGGCTGCATGGACGGGTGGCCGATCGGCATCCCGAAGGGCTGGTGCGCCTGCGCGCCGGCACCCTCAACGGCAATGCGGTGATCCGCCAGGGCCTGGACTGGCTGTTGGCCAACGCCGCCGGCGATGCCCTGCCGTTGGTGCAGTTCCATGATGGCGGCGATGCCGGACCCGGTCCGCATGTGCTGCCGGCGCTGAGCGTGCCTGCTGCCCGCACCGCGCTGCGTGCGCTGCTGCAGCTGCGCCAGCGTGGCCTGCGCGAGCCGCTGCGCTTCGCTCCGTATACCGGCTGGGTGCTGTACAACACGGCCGGCGAAAAACAGCGCAGCGAAGGCTGGAAGCAGTGGCATGGCAGCGACCGCAGCTGGGGTGAATCCAGCAGCGACGCCTGGCAGCTGCTGCTGCGCGGTGCCGACCCGTTCGCCACCGATGCCGGCTATGCCGATCTGCTGCGCAACAGCCAAGTGGTCTTCAGCGCGGTGCGCGAAGGCCGCACGCTGGGCGCCGAGGCAGGCCAGGAGGGCCGCGCATGAACAGCAACATCGCCGACGAGGGCATCGACGCCACCGGTCACGACCCCTATCTGGCCCTGCCGCTGGAGGGCATCCGCCTGATCGAGGCCAGCGCCGGTACCGGCAAGACCTTCACCCTGGCCACGCTGTTTACCCGCCTGGTGGTGGAGCAGGGCCTGCGCATCGGCCAGATCCTGGCGGTGACCTTCACCGACGCCGCCACCCAGGAACTGCGCAAGCGCATCCGCGAGCGGCTGGCGCTGGCCGCGCGCCTGGTCGATCTGGAACCGGCCGAGGGCGAGGCGCCGGATGTGCGCTTGACGCGCGAAGTGCTGCAGCGCCATCTGCAGGGTGACACCGAGAGCGCCGCTGCGCTGAAGCGTCGCCTGCAGGTCGCCGCCGACGAGATCGATCTGGCTTCGATCTTCACCATCCACGGCTTCTGCACCCGCGTGCTGCGCGAGCATGCGCTGGAAAGCGGCCATACCTTCGACCCGCCCGAGTTGCTGGCCAGTGACCGCGAGCTGCTGGAGGAACTCGCCGCCGACCTGTGGCGCGTGCACGCCAATGATCCGGCCACGCTGGAGCCGCTGACCTGGCTGTGGTCCACCCCGGACGCCCTGGCGGCCGATCTGCGCGCGCTGCTGGCCGCGCCGCCCTTGCACCCGTTGCCACGGCCGGTGACGCTGGCCGATCCACACCCGGCATTGCAGGCCAACGCCGCCGAACTGCAGCAGGCGCTGCGCGAGCATGGCGAGCAGTTCTTCATCGACCTCTGCGATGCGGTCGACAACAAGTGGATCAACGGCGTGTCCTACAAGCAGGGCTGGCTGCACCCGCTGGGCCGGCAACTGCTGGCCTGGGCCGAGCGCGCCGATCCGCGCGAGCTGCTGGCCAACGAGCGCCTGCCGGCGCTGCTGCCGGAGGCGCTGGCCGCCAAGACCAACAAGAAATTCGCCGAGCGCACGCCGTCGTCGCCATTGCAGGCGCCGTTGGCGCGCCATGTCGCGCTGCTGGCCGAGCGTGATGCCTGGCTGCGTGCCACCGCGCTGAACTTCCTGCACCGCCTGCGCGACGAAGCCACCCAGCGCCTGCAGGCGCTGAAGCGCACGCGCCGGGTGCAGACCTACGACGACCTGATCGATGGCGTGGCACTGGCCCTGGAAGGGCCGCAGCGCATGGCGCTGGTCAGGCAGCTGCGCGCGCAGTACCGCATCGCGCTGGTCGATGAGTTCCAGGATACCGACGACCGCCAGTGGGGCATCTTCCACACCGTGTTCGGCGATTCGCCGGAGGTGCGCGAGCTGGGCCTGGCGCCGGCGCTGTTCCTGATCGGCGATCCCAAGCAGGCGATCTACGGTTTCCGCGGTGGCGACATCCATACCTACCTGACGGCCAAGCAGGTGGCGCAGCAGGCGCCGGTGCTGGACCAGAACTTCCGTTCACGCCCGGCCGTGCTGCGTGCCCTGCAGGCGCTGTACGACAACGGCGGCGAAGACGCGTTCCTCGAGCGCGACATCCAGTTCGAACCGGTGCGCCCCGGTGGCGTGCGCATCGACGCGGACTACCTGCGCGACGGCCGCGCCGCCGTGGCACTGACCCTGCGCGTGCTGCGCAGTGGCGGCGACAAGGCGATGAGTGCCGACGCCTCGCGTGATGCAGCGACCCAGGCCTGCGTGGCCGCGATCCACCAGACCCTGGTCGATGCGCGCGCCGGTAACGCCGTGTTGCGCGGGCGCCCCGTGCAGCCGGGCGACATCGCGGTACTGGTGCGCTCGCATCGCGAGGCCACCCTTGTACAGCGCGCGCTGGCAGCGGTCGGTATTCCTGCCGTGGCGGCGGGCAAGCAGAGCCTGTTCGCCACCAGCGAGGCACGTGATCTGCGCGCACTGCTGCTGGCACTGCTGCAACCGGCCGATGAAGGACGCCTGCGTGCGGCGCTGGCGACCGTGCTGCTTGGCCAGCGGGCGAGTGCGATCGCGGCGATGGAACGCGAGGGCGACCTGCAACGTGGGTTCCAGGCGCAATTGTTGCACTGGCGCGAGCGCTGGCAGCGCGGTGGACCGTTCGCGGTGATCGCCGATGTCTGTGCCGAACAGGGCGAACGCCTGCTGGCGCTGATCGATGGCGAGCGTCGCCTGACCAACTACCTGCAGCTGGGCGAACTGCTGCAGGAAGCCTCGGCGCAGGCGCTGGGCATGCATGGCCTGCTGGACTGGCTGCAGGGCCAGATGGCCAGCGCCGACCAGGATGACGAGCAGCAGCTGCTGCGCCTGGAATCGGATGCACGCCGCGTGCAGATCATCACCCTGCACAAGAGCAAGGGCCTGGAATACCCGCTGGTGTTCCTGCCGTTCGTCGGCATCGACGGCGGCGCACCGAACACCGCTTCGCACTGTACCGTGCACGTGGGTGGGCAGCGCCAGCTGCACTGGAAGCTGGACAAGGACGAGGCCTGGGAAACGGCCAGCGCCCAGCGTGAGCGTGAGCAGCGCGCCGAGGACGCGCGCCTGCTGTATGTCGGCCTGACCCGCGCCGAGCACGCGCTGTGGATTGCCGTGGGCGATCTGGCCGGGCTGGCAAAGACGCGGCTGGCGCCGCTGCTGGGTGACCTGCAGGCGCTGCGCGCGCATGCCGATGTGCACATCGATGACAGTGAGGCACCGGCCGCACTGCCGCAGCTGGCGGCCGAAGTGGAAGGTGAGCTGCCGGCCGTGCGTGCACTGACCCGGCGCGTGCCGCACGACTGGTGGGTCTACAGCTTCACCCAGCTGGCGCACGCCGATGCCGGTGCCGGCAGTGATATCGAAGCCGCCGCCACCGAGCTGCCGGCGCCCGCCGCCGACGAACCGGTGGGCCCGGAACTGCCGCTGGAACCGGCGCTGCCGGAACCCGCCGCGGCCGCCGAGGACAGCACACCGGTCGATCCGCGCTTCATGGGCAGTCGCTTCGGTAACGTGCTGCACGAAGCGATGGAGAACGTCGACTTCGCCGCCTGGGGTGGCTGGCGACCGGGCCTGGAAGCCCCTGAAGGCCAGGCCGAGGTACTGCGCAAGGCGCTGCACGACGAGGGCTACGCTGACGCCGACCTTGCGGATGGCGTGGCCGTACTGGTGCCGCTGGTCGGTCACACGCTGACCGTGCCGCTGCCGGAGGGCGGTGCGCTGCACAGCCTGGATGAAGGCGAGCGCCGTGCGGAAATCGACTTCCATTTCGCCATCGAGCCGACCGCGGTGCCGGCGCTGCTGCAGGTGCTGCACGCACATGGGGTTTCCAGCGCGCGCCGCGGTTTTGGCCAGCGCCGCCGCCTGGAAGGGCTGATGACCGGCATGATCGACCTCACCTACGTGCGCGATGGGCGCTGGTACGTGCTCGACTACAAGTCCAACCGCCTGCCCGGCTACAGCCCGGACCTGCTGGCCATTGCCATGCGCCACAGCGAGTACGACCTGCAGGCGCTGATCTATACGGTGGCGCTGCATCGCTGGCTGCGTTTCCGGCTGGGTGCGGCCTACGACTACGAGCGCGACATGGGCGGCATCCGCTACCTGTTCTGCCGCGGCCTGGATGCCGCCGGCAACGGCGTGCATGTGGACCGCTTCCCGCTGGCGCTGGTCGATGCCCTCGATGCGTTGTTCGCCGGTGGCGAACAGGCCCAGGCCGAACTGGCCGCACGTGCCCGTGGAGCCAGCGCATGAGCCTGCTGAAGGAACTGCACCAGAAGGGCCAGCTGCGCACCCTCGACCATGCGTTGGCGACCAGCCTGCAACGACTGCGCGACGACACGCCCGAGAGCGTGGCGCTGGCGGCCGCGTTGGCCTCGCTGGCGGTATCGCAAGGCCATGCCGCGTTCGACCCCGCGCAACCGCAGCGGTTGCTGGAAGGCGTCCCCGAGTGGCCTGCCGCGCAGGACTGGCTGGCGCAGCTGCGTGCGTCGCCGTGGGTGGCGACGCCGGAGCAGGCCGATGCCATCGCCGAGGATGCGCCGCTGGTGCTGGAAAACGGATTGCTCTACCTGCGCCGCTACCGCGAGTACGAACGCCAGTTGGCCGCCGGCCTGCAACGCATTGGCCGGCATCCGCTGCCGGCGCCGGACATGGCAGCGCTGGCACCACTGTTCGCGCATCTGTTCCCGCAGGCGTCCGGCAGCGAAGATCACCAGGCGCGCGCGGCCGGCGTGACCCTGCGCCATCCGCTGGCGCTGGTCACAGGCGGCCCCGGTACCGGCAAGACCACCACCATCGCGCGCCTGTTGCTGCTGCTGGCCGCACAGGCCCGGCAGGCCGGCCAGCCGGCGCCCGAGGTCGCGCTGGCCGCGCCCACCGGTCGCGCCGCCGAGCGCATGGCCGAGAGCCTGCGCGTCGCCGTGCAACGCCTGCAGGAACAAGGGCTGGACCCGGCGCTGTGCGCGGCATTGCCCAGTACCGGCACCACCCTGCATCGCCTGCTCGGGGTGATTCCCGATTCACCGCGTTTCCGCCACCACGCCGACAATCCGCTGCCGGTGGACGTGGTGGTGGTCGACGAAGCCTCGATGATCGATCTGCCGATGATGGCCAAGCTGGTCGATGCGATCGCCAGTGGCACCCGGTTGATCCTGCTTGGCGACCCCGACCAGCTGCCGTCGGTGGAAGCCGGCGACGTGCTCAGCGCGATCCTGCGTGCCAGCGGCGATGGCATCGGCACCCGTGCCGACGATGCGCAGGCGTTGCATGGCCTGCTGGCGCCGGCCACGTTGCAGCCGCAGGCCACACCACGCGCTTTTGCCGGGCGCCGCGTGCAGCTGCAGCGCGGTTACCGGCAGAGTGATGCACTGGACCTGGCACCGCTGGCGCATGCCGTGCGCGAAGGCGACAGCAGCGCCGCATTGCAGCTGCTGCGCAGCGGTGAACTGGCGGGCGTGCACTTCCACGAAGGCGAAGCCGATCCGTTGCGTGGCCAGCGTGAGCACCTGCTGGGCCACTGGCGTGCGCTGGCGGATGCCGCCGATCCGATACTGGCCCTGCAGCAGGCCGGACGCCTGCGCGTGCTGACCGCACTGCGCGAAGGCCCGCAGGGCGCACGCGGGCTCAACAGCCGCATCGAACAACTGCTGGCCGGCAATACACCGGGCTATTTCCAGGGCCGGCTGCTGCTGGTCACCGAGAACAGCTACCGTCATCGCCTGTTCAATGGCGATATCGGCATCTGCCTGCGCGATGGCAGCGGCGCGATGGTGGCCTGGTTCCCCGGCGACACCGTCGACCAGCCACGCGCCTTCCACCCGGCCGCACTGCCCGCGCACGAAAGCGCCTTCGCGATGACCGTGCACAAGGCGCAGGGTTCGGAGTTCGACGAAGTGTGGTTGCAGCTGCCGCGCCAGGACAGCCGCGTGCTGTCGCGCGAACTGGTCTACACCGGCCTGACCCGTGCCCGCCAGGTCCTGCACGTGGCCGGCAGCGCCGACGTGCTGCAGGCCGCGCTGAAGCGCCACGCCAGCCGGCTGGGTGGGTTGGCCTGGCGGCTGGGTGCGGAAGCGGTGGCCGAAGCACCGGCGCGTATCAAACAGCCCATGGTGCAGGGCACGCTGTTCTGACGCGGGCGCGATGCGCTTCCTGTAGAGCCGAGCCATGCTCGGCTGATGGACCCTGGAGTCGAGCATGGCTCGACTCTACAGAAGCGCGCTTCGATCGTTTCGGCATGGATCTACGCGATCAGGACCAAGCCATCGGGGAACACGATCGCCGCTTCATCGGCGCTCACATCAAAGAAGCCCACGCCGTGCTTCTCGGCCAGATCCTGCACCCGGCCATGCGCATGCTCGGCCACCGTGTACGCGAACGCGCCGTAGATCACCTGACTACCGATGCTGTACTCGGTCACCTCGGCACGGTCGTCATCGTCATTGCTCAACGGCCCGTTCATTGGCGGGAATTCCTGTGCCATCTCCGCGAACCACGCCTGCAGTGCCGGGCTGCTGACCGCCGGGTCATCGTACTCGTGCCGCTCGTTCCACTGCGTCTGCTTCTCGAACCAGGCGATGAAAGCCGCGGCCTCGCGCGGGGCGGCACTCGCCTCGAAGACCATCATGTCGTAACTCATTGAACCGTCCTGTTGCCATGGCGAAAGGCCGCCGGGAATGGGCCGGCGCTGCCGGGCATTATCAAGCCGATGCAACGCCGGCGTCCGCCCACCCTGGCGCCAATGCCTTCGCCTCCGGGAACAGCGCGAAGCGCAGGCCGATCAGGCCCATCAGCGCCTCGTCGCGGGCCTTGCAGGCCGCCACGCTGCCAACCCGGCCCAGCGAGGTATCCAGCCGCTCGCGCAGCGCCTCGGCCGCCACCATCGGCCTGCGCGCGGCAATCTGCCGCCGGTAGTGCGCGGCGATCTCCTCCAGGATGTGTTCGACCGCTTCGCGGCTGCGCTCGGGCAGTTCCAGGCGGGCGCGGCGCAGCTGCAGGATGTTCAGGCCGATGCGTGCCTCGTTGAGCATGTCCACCGATGCGATGTCGCTGCCCTCCGGTGTCGCCGCCAGGCGCGGTGCGAGCAGGCCCAGCAGGTCGAGCATGCGCGCGGCAAAGCGCTGGCGGTCCTGCTGGCCGCGGCCTTCGGCGGCTTCGGCCAGCGTAGTCCAGCCCTGCCGCACCAGCCGGCGTGCGGTCCACTCGGCACCCACCGAACGGAACAGGCGGGTCATCACCACCGCAAAGCCAATGCCGATGAACATCGCGATCGACGAATTGAGGAAGGTCTGGATGTTGGCGCTGTAGGTGTTCTGCAGGCTCAGCAGCGCGGCCAGGTTCACCGTCAGCGGCAGTGCGAACAGCGCGCTCTTCGGGTGATGCAGCATCAGCCCCAGTGGCAGGAACACCACCGCCAGCACCAGCGCCAGCAGGCCGAAGTCATGTACGGCCGGGAACACGCCGAACAGGTACACGCCGGCCACCACCGAAGCGACCATCGCCCACACCAGGAACGACACCATGCTCGGCGCCGGATCATCCTGCGCGGCGAAGAACGCGGCGGTCACCGCGGCCATCATTGCGCCGTTGCCGCCGCCTTCCCAGCCCAGTGCGATCCACAGCACGCAGTAGCTCATCAGCGCCACGCCGGCACTGAGCGCGGAGAACAGCGCCATGCCGTAGTCGACGTGCTTGTCAGCGGCCACCCGTTCGGTGCGGATGCGGTAGTGCGCGCGGTCCAGCGGTGCGGTGCCATGATCGATCGCATGCTGCAGCGTGCGGCAGTCCTGCCACAGGTCCACCAGTTCCTCCAGGTGCAGCAGCAGGCTGGCCAGCTGCAGGTGCTGCAGATCGCGGTCCACCTGCGGTTTCAGCGCACTGATGCGCGCGCGCAGGCGGGCGTACTCGCTGGCGCTGGTCGGCCCGTCCAGCCAGTCGTGGAGGTCGTCGATCAGTTCCGGCAGGCCCTCCGGCAGCGCCTGGCCATCGCTGCGCAGCGCACTCAACCGATCGGCGATCGACGACAGCACCGGCAACAGCAGCAGCATGCGCTCACGCAGGCGCTCCATCGACACCGCCGAACCGGCATGGCGCGGATCATCGCGGCGCAGGAATTCAATCAACGCCTCGAACTGCACCAGGTCGGCGGCCAACCGGTTGCGTGGCGCGTGCGCGCGGCCGCGTTCAAGAATCTGCCGGCACCACTGCGCGGCGTCCTCCATCCAGGTGCCGATGCGTGCACGCAGCATCGGCCGCACCGGGGCCGGGAACAGCAGCGAAGCAAACAGCACTGCCACCACCGTGCCGAGGATGATCTCCTCGCTGCGCGCCACCACGGTGTCGAAGATGGTCTCCGGCGAGGTCACTGCCGGGAAGCCGATGAAGGCGGTGGTGTAGCCGGCCAGCAGGAACGCGTAGCCGCGCGGACCGCGGTTGAGCAGCGCCATGAACAGGCAGCCGGCCAGCCAGATCGACATCGCCGCGCTCAGCACCAGCGGAGTCTCCACCAGCGCCGGCAGCACCAGCAGGGTGGCCAGGCCGGCCACCAGCGTGCCGACGATGCGATACACGCCCTTGGCCCGGGTGGGGCCCAGCAGCGGCTGGCTGACGATGTACACCGTGCCCATCGCCCAGTACGGGCGCGACAGGTTGCCGGCCATGGCGATGTACAGCGCGGCCACCGCGGCCAGGTAGGTCTTGATCGAGAACAGCCAGGCCTGGCGGTCGGTCAGCGCGTTCATGGCTTACTTCGTGGCAGTCGTGGTGGCGGCCGGGGTGGCACTGGCCTGCCAACCGCCACCCAGCACCAGGAACAGGTGGATCTGGTCGCGCGACACCTGCGCTTCGGCCGCGGCCAGGGTGGCATCGCTGGTGGCCAGGCTGCGGTCGGCATCCAGGCTGGACAGGTACGGCGTGCGGCCACCCTGGTACAGCCGGCGGTTCTGTTCGGCGGCCAGCGCGGCCTGTTCCTGCGCGGTGCGCAGCGACTGCAGCCGGCGCAGGTCCTGCGCGTAGCGGTCCAGCGCGGTCTGGGTCTCGCGCAGCGCCTGCAGCACGGTGTGGTCGAACTCGGCCAGCGCCGCATCGGCACCGGCTTCGGCGGCGTGAATGCGTGCGTGGGTGCCGGACGACGGCAACGTCCACGAGATCAGCGGACCGATCGACCACTGCTGGGTCATCGGCGTGCCGAAGTCTTCCAGCAGGCCGGCGGCACCGAGCGAGGCACCGAGGCGGATATCCGGGTACAGCTCGGCGGTGGCCACGCCAATCCGCGCGGTGGCCGAGGCCAGCTTGCGCTCGGCCTGGCGCACGTCCGGGCGACGCTGCAGCAGCGCACGACCATCGCCCACCGGCAACGGCTGGGCCAGGGCGGGGGCGTGCGCGCAGTCGATCACGCCGGCCGGCAGCTGGCCCGGGGTCTGCCCGAGCAGCGCGGCCAGCGAATAGGCGGCCGCCGAACGCTGCGCATGCAGCGGCGACAGTGCAGCTTCCAGCACCGCCACCTGGGCATTGGCGCGGGCCAGCTCCGGCGGCGTGCCACGACCGGCATCGATCAAGCGCTGGGTGACCGAACGGCTGCGCTGCTGCAGTTGCAGCGAATGCTCGGCCACATGCAGCTCGTGGTTGGCATGGCAGATTTCCAGGTAGCTGTCGGCCACCTGCGCAACCACGCTGACCTGGGCCAGGTCGCGTGCCGCTGCCACAGACTGTTCGTCGGCGCGCGCCGCTTCGGCACCGCGCTTGAGCTTGCCGAACAGGTCGAACTGGTAGCTGACCGCGAACTTGCCGTCGGCCAGGTTGATCACCGGCAGCTCGTGTTCCTGCAGGAACGATTCGGCCGACAGCTGCGCGCGGCTGACGCCGGCCTCGGCCTCGTACTCGAAGCCACCGGCGTCCAGCGCCTGCTCGTATACGGCGGCGGCACGGCGCAGATGCGCATCGGCGGCCTTAAGTTCCACGTTGTCGCGCAGCGCCTGGGTGATCAGCCCGTCCAGCACCGGGTCGTTGTACAGCGACCACCAGCGGTCGGGCAGCGCCTGGTTGGCGGCCACCTGCGGGTTCTGGGTGTCAATGAAGGCCGCATTGGCCTGCGGGCGCTTGAACGCCGAGTCTTCCGGCAGGGCGTAGTCGGGACCGACGGTCCTGCACGCGGCCAGGCTGGCCAGCGCGACGATCAGGCCGAGACGGGGCAGGGTGGTGTTCACAGGCCCGCCTGTGTCGGCGCGGTGCCGGCCTTGCCTGCGTGCTTCGTGCTGCTGGTCTGGACGGTCACCGTGGCGGTGCGGCCGGCGATCAGTTCCACGCCCTTGGGCACCTCGTCGATGCTGATGCGCACCGGGATACGCTGCGCCAGCCGCACCCAGTCGAAGGCCGGGGTCACGTTCGGCAGCAGGCTGCTGCCGTTGCTGCGGTAGCGGTCCTCGATGCCGGCAGCGATGCTCTCGACATGGCCGCGCAGCGGCACGGATTCGCCCATCAGGCGGATGTCGACGCTCTGCCCCGGCGCCACGCCGCGCAGGCGGGTTTCCTCGAAGTAGCCATCGATGCGGAACGAACCGGTATCCAGCAGCGCCAGTACCGGCTTGCCGGCCACCACGTAGTCGCCCACGCGCAGGGTGCGGTCGTTGACCCGGCCATCGGCCGGTGCGCGCACCTCGGTGCGGCCCAGGTTGAGTTCGGCCAGGTCGACTGCGGCCTGTGCGGTGGCCAGCGCGGCCTGTGCAGCCTGCAGCTTGGCGCGGCGCACTTCGGCGTCCTCGGCGGCGACCAGGTCCTGCAGGCTGCGGTCGCGGCCGATCTCGCGGCGCAGCTGCGCCACCGAGGCCTGGCGCTCGGCCAGGCTGGCCTTGGCCTGCTCCAGTGCGATGCGGTAGCGCGCGCGGTCGACCACGAACAACAGGTCGCCCTTCTTCACTGCCTGGTTGTCGGCCACGTCCACCGTTTCCACCAGCCCGGACACATCCGGCGCCATCTGCACCACGTCGGCGCCGACATGGGCGTCGCGGGTCCACGGCTCATCCATGTAATAGACCCACAGCTGGCGCAGCACCAGCAGGGCCACGATCACGGCTGCGCTGGTGAGCAGCACCGGCAGGGTCTTCTTCACGATCTTGTTCACGATTGCATCCAACGCAGGAGGTGGAACAGCAGGCCAAGCACGATCCCGTACAGCGCCAGGTTGAACAGCGCCGGGTGCCATACATGGCGGTAGGCGCCGGCACGCTGCAGCAGCGCGTGCAGGCCGCTGTTGACCAGATAGGCCAACACCATCAACCCGAGCAGGGTCGGGACGAACACTCCGTGGAGACTGAATTCACCGGGCATCGGTAGGGG